>CAMCCU010000015.1 GCA_945872975.1 Pedosphaera parvula Ellin514 | reverse complement strand
GCGATAGATCGGATCGGCCTCTGCCAGAAAATGGTTCAGGAGTGATGTCACCGGGCTGAAGTAGTCCGCGTCTTCGACGACACGCTGGGTGTGGGTTCGAAACACCGTCAGCCCGTACTTGTTCCAGGCACGGGACCAGCCCAGCCCTTTGCGCTGACGCTTTTGTTCGAGCGCATTCATCAGCTTCACGAGCAGCCACGAGGGCTTCTTTTGCAGGTTCAGCTCACGCATGAGCGCGGGCATGGAGAGCTCGTCAGGCCGCAGGGAATCGGCGTCCAACGGCAGTGTTTTAGGGGAGGTGGTTGTAGTTGTCATGGCGTGGTTCGTTATTGCGTCGCTCTCGACACAGAGGGAACGGCAGATTCGGAGAACACTTGAGGGTGGAAAGGGGCGTTCGCGTTCCCCACCCTGCCGGAGGTCATTTGATCGTCGTTCATTTCGTTCAGCACAGGATTGCGAAGTCGCCCGCTATGCCAGCCAGACGCGGACTTGTTTCGTTCCGTCATCGAAGGCGAAGAGATCGCCGGGTGCATAATCCCGTCGCTGCGCATCGGCGACGACGTGCTCCAGATCGATCGATCGGGCGCGGAGTTTCTCGTGCAACTCCAACGGCACAAGGCCGGGGAGTGAATCAGTGGCGGAAGCATTGAACGTCATGGAGACTTTCGTCTGCGATGCCTCCCGGACCTGGATGTGGAGCGAGCTGGATTTCATGAGTTGAGAGGCTGCAGCGAGTTCAGAGCGCACCGGGATTGCGGCTGGTGTGGATGCGGATGGCTTCACAGATTCCCAGACTTCCCGCCACACGACGGGAGCAGAGAGCAGGTTCAAATAATGCACGACGCCCTGAAATGTGCGCAGGAAGAAGAGCATCTCCGGCGGACCAGCCAGCCGAAACGCCATCCGGTGCGGGCCGAGGATTTCCACCAGCCTCTCGCCCGGGCGCCATGCAGAGACTCGCACGGGACCGTCCGCCAAAAACGGCTCGCAGAGGGTCTGCGCGACTTCCAGCAAAAGCCCGCGCAACGGTTCGAGCATGGTTTCGTTGAAGCCCATCTCCAGGAACCGGTCGAACACGCGCCCGCTGTCCTTCACGCCCGCAATCGCGTCGCCGATCAGCCCGGCCAGTCCGGATGCCAGTCCGGCAGGGATGTTCTTCACGCATCCGAAATCCAGCAGACCGACGGTGGCCCCACGGTCATCGATCCGGAAACGATAGTTCCCTGGATGCGGATCGGCATGGATGCAGCGCCATTGAAACGTGCCGGTCAGAAAAAGTTTAAGAATGGTCTCGGCGGCGGTTCGTCGATGGTGTTCCGGCCAGCTTCGAGTCTCGGCCAACCGCTTGCCTTCGAGCCACGTCGTCGTCAACACGTGCCTTGTGCTGAGCTCGTCCACGACTTCGGGCAAGGCCAGGGCAGGCCAGCCTTTCGTCCAGCTCGCGAATTGCCGGAGCAGCCCGGCTTCGCGTTCGTAGTCCAGCTCGTCGTGGATCATGGAGCCGATCTCTTCGCGATACGCGCCCATGTCGAAACCGCGCCGCAGGTCGCCGACCGGCGCGGTGAGCCAGCCCAGCGCACGGAGGTCCAAGTCGATCTGCTCCGCGATGTCCGGATACTGCACTTTCACCGCGACGTCGCGTCCGTCGTGAAGCGTCGCTCGATGAACCTGGCCGATCGATGCGGAGATTCCCTCCGGGTCGATGGAGCGAAAGCAGTCCTGCAAGGACCGGCCAAGTTGACGTTCGAGTTCCGCGAACGCATCGGGGGTTGGCAAGGTGGGAGAATTCTCAGTAAGCCGCGTGAAGGCCGGATCGCTCTGGTCGAATTCAGAGAACGCGAGCAGCTGACCAATCTTTTGGGGAAGCCCGTGCATGAGGCCGAGCCGGTCCACCAACTGGCGGACGGCGCGGTCGCGCGTGGCGCCACGTTTACGGCAGCGGACATTCGCCATGTCTTTGGCGAGCAACCCCAACTGGCCGGCGCGTTGAAGGCGTGTCCCCATGATTCAGCTACACAGCCTGCCCGGAACGAACCGGACGCTCGGGCCCGTGGAGACGACGCAAACTTCGCGCATGTCCGGTGAGCAGGCGTTTCATTGAGTGATGCAACAATCGCTCGGTGGCGACGCGTTGCGCTTCGTCGGTGCCGGAAAGTTTTCCCGCCGCGATCCGGCTGATCGCAGCCGCTTCCTGGTAGAGAGACTTGATCAAAGTTTCGACCGGCCGGCTGGCCTGCCATTGCTCCCATTCGTTCACCGTGTCCTCAACGATCGCCTCGACCGCCGGCACGGCCGCACGACGCCGGGCCAGCGCCAAGCCCTGCCGTTCGCGGATGGCGTCGATATCCATCGTGCAGACCACCGAACCAGGCTCGACGTTGCGCGGCATTCCGGCATCGATGACGAGTCGGATTGCCGGGCTCGCCATCTGCAGCGCGGATTGCAGCACAGCGTGAGTCAGGATGGGTTTGGGGCAGGAGGTCGCGGCGATGATGAAATGGTTTTGTGCGAGAGCCTCGCCGAGCGAATCCCACGCGAGCGGGCGACCCCCGCAATCCGCGGCCAGCTGGGCGGCCTTCTCCTGCGTGCGGTTAAGGAAAGTAATTTCACGAGTGCGGCCCTTGGCCACATGGCGGCCGATGTCGCGGGCAATTTCGCCGGCACCGATGATCAAGACGCGGGGAGTGATGGAGTCGCGGCGCAAGTCAGTTTCGTGCTCCGCGAGCGAAGAGGCGATGGCCGAGCCAAGGCTGGCGGCACCGTAGCCGATCTTCGTTTCGGTGCGCGCGCGTTTCCCGGCCTGGATGGCCTGAACCAAGGTCTGGTGGACCGTGCCACCGAGCGTCCCGGCTTCCGACGCGACGGACATGGCTTCCTTGATCTGCCCCAGGATCTGGGTGTCGCCGAGGATGGCGGAATCAAGGCCGGCGGCGACGCGGAACAGATGACGGGCCGCCTCAACGCCGTTAAACGAGTAGCGATGGCAATCATCGCGGAGAATCGGAGCATGTGGCCGGGCTTTCAGCAGGACACCGAGGAATGCTTCGACTGCCGGCGACTGCGCCGGGGCGGCGAGGTAGAACTCGGTGCGGTTACAGGTAGAAAGAAGGAACGCCTGAAGACCTGGAATGGCAGCGGCCGCGGCGCGGAGCAATGCGGCGGCCTGGTCACGGCCGAAGCTCAACCCTTCGCGGATGGCGACGGGCGCGGTGCGGAAGCTCACTCCGAGCAGGTGTAGTTCGATCGGTTCGTCCATGTTGGCTGGAAGTGGATGGGATTGAGAAACAGAACAGGAGCCGTTTTCAAAACTCTGTAGCCGCCGAGGTGAGGAGGCGGACCTGTGCGCCACCAGGAAATCCGCTTCCTCACCTCGGCGGCTACGTTTTTGAATGAAACTCATGCTGCAGTTCTTCAGTTGGCAAGTTCCCGGAGCCGGACGAAAGCCCGGCTCCGGGGATGAATCCGTTGTCGGCTTAGAACTTCGCCTTGTCCACGACGCTCTTGAGGTCCGCCGCGAGCTTCGAGAGTTCGGTTGCGGCACTGAGGGTGTTGTTGGCGCCCTCGGTGGTGTTCTTCGCCGCGATGCCGACGTTGGCGATGTTTTTCGAGATTTCCGTGCTGCCCTTGGCGGCCTCGTTGGCGTTGCGGGCGATCTCGTTGGTGGTCGCAGATTGTTCCTCGACCGCGCTGGCGATGGTGCTGGAGATGTCGTTGATCTGCCCGATGACCTTGCTGATTTGATCGATGGCGGTCACGGCACCCTTGGTGTCGGCCTGAATCGCCTCGATCTTCTGGCTGATTTCCTCGGTCGCACTGGCCGTTTGTTTCGCCAGTTCCTTGACCTCGTTTGCGACGACCGCGAATCCCTTGCCAGCCTCGCCGGCGCGGGCGGCCTCAATGGTCGCGTTGAGCGCGAGCAGGTTCGTCTGCTGCGCGATGCTGGTGATGACTTTGATGACCTTGCCGATCTCGATGCTGCTCTCGCCGAGTTTCGCGATGGTCTTATTGGTGTTGCTCGCCACGACGACGGCCTCGGTGGCAACCCGGGCGGCGTCATTGGCGTTCTTGGCGATCTCCTTCACGCTCGCGCTCATTTCCTCGGCGCTGGTGGCAACGGTCGCGACATTTTTGCTGACCTGCTCGGCGGCGCTGGCCACCACGTTGGACTGCGCAGCGGTCTCCTCCGAGTTGGAGCTCATCTGCTGGCTGACGGCCGTGAGTTCTTCTGCGGCGCTGGAGAGCGCCTGGGCGTTCGTGCTCACGGTGGCGATTGTCACCTTCATTCCTTCGGTGAGATCCTTCTCGCGCTTTTCCTGGGCCAATCTCTCGGTGATGACGGACCAGGTGGCCATGGAACCGAGGAAGTTTTGGTTCTTGTCGTAGATGGGGCTGACCAGGAGGTCGAGCGTCTCCGGGCCGACCGAGATGTGCGCAGTGCGCGGGAGATTCTTCGGATCGCTGAGCAGGTTCCGTTGGTGGCTGGGGTTCTTGTGGAAGATGTCGATGTTCTGGCCGATCATCTTGTCGGCCGGGACGGGAAGAAGCTTCTCAAGGGTCCTCAGCGTCTTGATGGAGGATGGATTCAGATACTGAATTTTCAGGTCACGATCCGCGAACATGATGTTGATCGGTGAATTGTCGACCATGCCCGCGTAGCGCTCGTTGATGGCGCGTTCCTTGACCGATGCAGTGATGTCCGTGGCGAACTTCACGACTTTCACCGGATGTCCGCTCTCGTCGAGGATCGGGTTGTAGCTGGCCTGAATCCAGACTTCCTTGCCGCCCTTGCCGATGCGCTTGTACTCGGCGGATTGGGACTTCCCGTCGCCAAGGTCGCGCCAGAATTGCTTATACTCGGCGCTGGCCTTGTAGGCAGGCTCGACAAACAGACTGTGGTGCTGGCCCTGAATCTCATCCAGGGAGTAGCCAAGCGTCTTCAGGAAATTCTCGTTCGCGGTGATGATGGTGCCGTCGAGTTCAAACTCGATGACCGCTTGAACGCGGTTGATGGCGGCGATTTGACCGCGCAGATCCTGCACGTCGATTTCAGGCGGCGCGTTGACGGAACGTTCGGCGGCGGGGCGTCCATTGGATTTGCGGGCGCGTGGATTGGAGGTGGATGTGGGGGTGGCTTTCATGGCTGTCTTGTTTGTGTTAGTACGACTTTGGTTGTTGGTTGGTGTGTTGATGATGTCCGGCGCTAGTGAGCCGGCGGTCTGCATAATCTGTTGGATGAGCGGCGGCGGGACCTTCAGCGCCTTGAGTGTGTCGGACAAGTGTTGGGCGACGCGGCCGAAGTGCTTCTCCTCGATCTTCATCTCCGCGTGGGCGCTCTTCATGTCCGCGCCCTTGTAAATCTGGGGACCGCCGAGCGCGGTGGTGAAGAAGCGCACCTGGCTTTTCTTGAGCCAGTTCAGGTTCGTGTCCTTGAAGAATGGCTTCAGCAGCGGATCGACAAGGACGCGCTGGTAAAATTGTTCGACGGCGGCCTCGACGGCGGCGGCACCGCCGATTTGATCGAAGATGGACTTCTTCTGGCCGGTGGGGAGGGTGGATGGTCCGATGCTCATGGGGTGTGGGGTGGTTGATGGTTCAGACAATTAAGAAGCTGGTGACGTAGTTGAGCAGGCGCAGCGTGCAGAAGGTCGCGCCAAGCTTGAGGTGCAATCCACGGGCGGCGGCGAGGCCACGGAGGAGCCGGCGCCCGAGCTGAATCTGCCAGACGTAGGCCACCAGCACGCCGACCGAGACGGCGATATGGAACCACAGCAGCGCACCGGTGTGATGGTCGGGGTTCACCGTCTGCTCGACGGCATGGCGGGTGATCTCGATCCAAAGAACCAGGGCGACATCGAGAACGAACGCGCCGGTCATCAGGCCGAGGTGGAGGCGGGTGCGCTTCCGATAATAGACGCCCGCGGCAATCAGCAGCAGGACGACGGTGGAAAGAAGGTGGAGCATGGCAGGTCGTGGTTTCGGGTTAAGCGGCGGTGAGGGTCACGGTCTTCTCGGTATCGAGAACCAGGAGCAATCGTTCCTTCAGCTTGTAAACCCCGGTGACGAGTTCACGCGCCACGCCACGCAGGGTCTCCGGCGGGCGTTCGCGAACATCGTCCTGGATTTCCACGACGTCGCCGATCTCGTCCACCAGCAGGCTGACCGCGCCGTCATCCGTCCGGACGACGACGTTCATGGGAAGCTGGTCTTCGCCACGCGCGGGCAGCTCCAACCGGCGACGCAGATCAATCGCCGTGACGATCTGGCCACGCAGGTTGATGAGACCGCGAATGGTGCTCGGTGCCAGCGGCACGGAAGTCATCTCCTGATAGCGGATGACTTCCTGGACCTTGAGAACCTCGATGCCGAAGAACAGTCCGTTGATGAAGAAGGTGCAGAATTGTTTGCTGTCGCTCATGGGAGTGGAGGGTCAGGAGTTACGAGTTTGGAGTTTCGAATACGGAGTAAAACGTAATGGGTAAAACGTAAGGGGAGGGCGCGAGGGTCACATTCAGTTGAGTTGGTCTATTCATGGTTACGTTTCACGTTTCACGTTTCACGCCACCTTCAAGTCTGGCGCGGCTCCCGCCTCAGCGCGGTAGAAGCTGGGGTCCGCCGAACGAATCACCGCAGCCACATCGAGCAGGTCCGTCACCTTGTTCTGGATGACCGCCGAGCCGAGGATGCCGTCGCCCGCCGCGTCGCGCTTCACGGTGACCGATTCTTCCACGATGTCGTTGATCGAGCCGACGACGAGGCCGACGCTGCGGCCTTGTTCCGAATAGACGACGACCTGCATGAGGTCTCCGCCCTGCGAATCCGCTCCCGCCGCCGCACGGACATAGTCGGCGACCCGGATGAGCGGCAGAATCTGGCCGCGATATTGGACGACTTCTTGTGAACCGGAGCGCTCGACCTGGCTGCGTGGAAATTCTTCGAGCCGCGCCACCATCGAGAGCGGGATCGCCATGCGTCCGCCCGCGCCCACATCGAAGAGAAGCAGCGTCTGGCGATCACTGGCGCGGCCGTCGGTCTTGACCTTGTCCGTCAACGACCGGTCGCGGACTTCGTTGATCACATTCGCGTGTTGCGCGAGGCCCAGCACGTCGAGGATGAGCGCGACCTTGCCATCTCCCATGATGGTCGCTCCCGCGAAGCAGTTGATGCCCTTGAATTGCTTGGCCAGCGGCTTCACCACGATCTCCTCCGTGTCGTTGATCTCATCGACGACGAGGCCGAACTGGCGTCCGTCCGCTTGCAAGATGACGATGTTCACCGCCGCCGCCTCGGAGCCGCGCGCGTCGGTTGTGCCTGGAGCAGCTGGCGCGGACGCGGAAGGATCCAGGGCCAGCTCCTTGTTCAAGTAAGCCAGCGGCAGAAGCTGGCCGCGCAACCGGTAAACGGGCGCGCCGTAAAGCATCTCGATGCCTTTCTTCGCCTGATCGGCTTCGAGACGCACCAGCTCCAGCAAGCTGACTTGTGGAATCGCGAAGCGCTCGCTCCGGCTGGTGACGATGAGCGCGGGGATGATGGCGAGCGTGAGCGGGATCTTGATCTTGATGGTCGAGCCGTGGCCCGCCTCGCTGTGGACATCCACCGAGCCGCCGATCTTTTCGATGTTGGTCTTCACCACGTCCATGCCGACGCCGCGCCCGGAGACGTTGGTGATCTTTTCGGCGGTGGAGAAGCCGGGGAGGAAGATGAGATTGAAGGATTCGCGGTCGCTCATGCGCGCAGCGTTCTCGGGAGTGACCAGCCCTTTCTCGACGGCCTTCTGCTTCACGCGGGCCACGTTGATGCCGTGGCCGTCATCCATGATCTCGATGTTCACCTGGCCGCCCTCGTGGAAGGCGCGGAGGATGAGCACGCCCTCCTCCGGCTTGCCAGCGGCACGGCGCGCATCCGGCATCTCAATGCCGTGATCGATGGCGTTGCGGACGATGTGGGTGAGCGGGTCTTTAATCGCCTCGATGATGGTGCGGTCGAGATCCGTCTCCTTGCCCTCCATGACGAGCTGCACACTCTTGCCGAGCTCAAGGGACACGTCGCGGACGACGCGCGGGAACTTCGCCCAGATGTTGCCGATGGGCTGCATCCGCGTCTTCATCACGCCCTCCTGAAGCTCGGTGGTGATGTTGTTGAGGCGCTGGGACGCATTGATGAAGGTGGCGTCCTGGGCCTGGTTGGTGAACTGGACGATCTGGTTGCGCGCCAGCACCAGCTCGCCGACGAGGTTCATCAGCTTGTCGAGCTGGCCCACGTCCACGCGGATGGCGGAGTCCGAAACAGAATGACCGCGCGCGGCACCTTCCTTTTCGACACCGGCATTTTCCACGAGAACCGGCGGTGGCGGCGGAGCGGAAGGTGTGGATGGCGGCGCGTCTGGCGCAGGTGGAATCGAAGCGACCACGGCAACGGGCACGGCGGGCACGGCAGATTCGTCATCGAACAAGCCCCAGGTTTGCTTCGCCGCAGGAGCAGGCGCAGGAGCAGGAGCGGCGGACGAGGAGGGGGACTTCCCGGTTTGAAAATCTTGCAACTGCTGGAGCAGGATCGAGTAATCCGCCGAGCCCTCGTTGCCCGTGTTCTCCAGGTTGTTCAGCATCGCCCGCAACGCATCGGCGTAGGCGAGCAACGTGGTGATCATCTCTGGCGTCGTCGTGAGCTTCCCGCCACGCAACGTGTCGAGCAGGTTCTCGCCGACGTGGGCAACGGACTCAATCTTGGGCAGGCCCAGACAGCCGGCAGTGCCTTTGATGGTGTGGATGACACGGAAGATGACGTTGAGCGTCTCGGGTGTGCCCTGGCCCTTTTCGAGCACGAGCATCTCGCGGTCGAAGCGGTCGAGCCCTTCGGTGCTCTCGATCAGGAGATCCTTGATGAGCTGTTGCTGGAGTTCGTCGTTGAGTGGCATAGCGGTAATGGGTTGAGAGATGAAAGTGGGGGAATCAGATGCCGAGGACTTTCGAGACGACGGCGAGGAGCTGTTCCTGCTGGAAGGGTTTCACAATCCAGCCGGTGGCGCCGGCGGCTTTTCCTTCCGCCTTCTTTTCCGGCGAGGATTCCGTGGTGAGCAGGACGATGGGCGTGTGTGCGAATTGCGGCAGCGCACGGAGGCTGCGGGTCAGCGTGATGCCGTCCATGTTCGGCATGTTCACGTCAGTGAGCACGAGGTCCACCTGGCGCATCTGAAGGGTCTTCAACGCTTCGACTCCATCACCGGCTTCGATCACGTCGTGACCGGCGCCTTTGAGGGTGAAGGAGATCATTTTCCGCATCGTGGCGGCGTCATCAACGGTAATAATGGTCTTGATCGGCATAACAAGGGGCGGTTTTAGAAAAGGTCCACGTTGTCTCCCAGTGAAGTGCTCTTCGTGGCGGAGGCTTCCGCCCGCCCGCCGTGCGGGCCGGTCATCACGATCACTGAATCTCCGCGAACGGAGCTCACGTCGGCGAAGGGATCGGCTTCCAGACCTGACCCCGGAGCGACGGCAGGGGAGGGAGGTTCGATTCGGAAGACCGTTCGATGAACCTCATGCTCGGAGGCGATGCTGTAGGCTTGCGACAGCTGCTCGGAGAAAAGTCCTGGCTCGACCGCGACGCCGGTGCGTTCCAGATAACTCGTCGTCTCGCCTGCCGCCGCTGTCAGGGCGGCGCGAAGTCCATCAAGGCCTTCGCCTGCCATGGCCTGAAGCGTGTTCTCCCCGCCCAAGTCCGTGACGAGGACACCGATCCGGCCAACGCAGTCACCCACCGCCATGAGCTCCTTCAACGTCTCGTCGCGCATGGTGTGCAGATCGAGCTCCTTGGCCCGCGCCTCACTTTCCATGAGGTCGCGCTTCTGGGCGCCCTCCTGGCGCAGCAGATCAAAAGTTTCGACCAGGCAGGTTAGCTCAACCGCGAGCTTATCCACTCCGCTGGCGACGCGCTCGCTGATGTTTCGCGTGTCCACGGAGATCATCGCTGTCCCGGAGGCGAGCACTTCCAGGCCGGTGCCGCCGCAATTATGTGCCGCCTGGACCTGGGCGTTCAGGGCGATGAGATGAATCTGCGCGGAAAACTGGCGCATGACGCCGGTGAGATTCGAGGCCAGGCCGCCGATGGGGCAGATGGCCGTGTAAGCCTGCTCCGCCGTCGCCACGGCATTGTGAACCATGACGCGCACCTCCTCGATCATACCCAGCAACACCTGCACGAGGCCATCGGCCCCGGCGGTGTGCTTGTCGCATTCGTTCAAGCACACGCACTGCTCGTCCAGTTGGGCAATCTGCTTTTGGATGTTCAAGGTCGCCCCGGAAATCTCGCCGGAAGCCCGCGTCAAATCGTTGCCAATGGCTCCGAGCTGCGCCTCTTGCAGGCGGCATGAGATCGCGCAAAAAGCACTGTTATCGCCGGGCGCACTCTGAGGGGCCGCACTGAGGCCTGGCTCGTGATGCCGGCAGATCTCAGCGATGGCGTTGGCAACGTGAGCGATTTTCTGACTGACGATGTCCTGCGTCTGGAGACTCATGACCAGGCAGCCCACCTGTTGATTGATGGTGCGGCTGACGTTGGTGAGCTGGATGTCGCGCTGCTCGTTCGCCTGGATGTCGCTATTGAGCTGGCTCATCGCGCACTCCACGCTTTTCCGCTTCTCACGGAGGATGGTTCCCTGCGACTTCGCATCAGCCTTCAGCTGGGCGATCACCTTCTCGATGGTATCGCGGGCGCTGCGCAGGACGGCGAACTTCTCGCCAAAGGTCTGGCTGACCTGCTGGTGCAGCCGCTCGATGTCCTCCGTCAGGGCCATGAACATCTGCTGCACCGCGTGGTCCAGCCCGGCAGATTCGATCTTGAAGATGGTCTGGATGTAGGTCAGGGGAGCCACGGCGCGATTCAAAACGGCCTCGGACCCGATCAGTTTGTTGATCTGAACGATGGAATTCCCCAGGCGGACAATTAAATCCTCGAGCTGCGTCTGGCTGCGGTCGATGAAGGACAACGGATCCTCCAGCAAACTCATCGTGGCATCAAACGTCGCCTCGCCCGTTTCCTTGCCAGAGGCCAGCACCAGCAGGCGCTCGCTGTGTTTCACCAGCGCTTCGCTTGCGTCCGGAAGTTTCTCCAACGTGGTGCCAAGGGCGAGGAAGCAGCGCTCTGTTTCACGCGAGACCTCTAGGAGAGCGGCCCGCCCTTCTCGAAGTGGATGAAAGATGGAGGAGTCGAGGAAGGGATCCCTGCCCACCGACTTGCGGGTTCCAAAACCCAGCGAGGCAAGGCGGGAGGCGGCGATGTCCCACGACACGCGTCCCTTTTGGAGAAGTAATGCTCCTCCGCTTGCGCTCTTTTTCAGCACCAACTGGTAACTCTTGTTGAGTATATTCTTCATGTCCCAGATCTGCCGGCCTTTGCCCGAGACAAAACGACCGCCCAGATTTGATTGAATCCCCAGTTCGTCCCCAGCCCGTGATTGGCTGTGACAACCGCGCTTTCGAGCCTTGCGCCCGACCGCATCCAACTCCTCAATCGGTGGATGGCGGATTTGCATGAGGAGAAATCTTCCATCTTTTTGGGGACTGGTGAACGGCCCATGTGTTGAGTGCCACCAATTCATTTGTCTCCGCAGACTGGGATGAGTTACAACACGCGCATGGAAACGTTGGACGAGATCAAGACACGCATCGAGGCGGCCGTTCCCGGCGCGCAGCTCCAGATCATCGCGAACGACTCGCCGTCGGCGCAGACCTCCCTCCTTGTTGATTCACCGCACGCCGTCGCCGTGGCGAAGTTCCTCCGCGATGACGTCCGGCTCTGTCTCGACTTCGCCTCGAACGTCACCGGAGTGGACTGGCCGGAACGCATCGAAAAGACCAAGACGAAGGTCAAGAAGCTGGTGGAAGGCGTGGAGAAAGAAGTCGAGGAAATCACCGAGAAGACAATCCCCGGCTACCTCGAAGTGGTCTATCACCTCTATTCCATGGAGAAGAAACATGGGCCGGTGATTCTCCGCCTTCGCACGGGCAACCGCACGGACAGCGTGACGGTGCCGTCGCTCACCAGCCTGTGGCGCGGATGCGAATTGCAGGAGCGCGAGGTCTTTGATCTTTACGGCGTAAAGTTCGAGGGGCATCCCGACCTTCGGCGCATCCTGATGTGGGATGAGTTCAAGGACCATCCCATGCGCAGGGATTACGTGGAGCCCAACGACTACGAATACGAGCCGACGCCCCACGACGAAGTTCTCGAACGAGCGAAGGCGAATCAGACGCCGGGTATCGTGTGACGGAGGGTTCGGGTAGGACAGGCTGTAAGCCCACTGCTATTTCGTTTAGATTTTCCGCGTTAGTTTAGCTCCGTAGGAGCAGAATATTTGTAGTAATCGCACCTCCTTCTGTTCAGAGCCCCAGCGGGGCGGCATGCTCCTTCGATGTCGCTCCTACGGAGCTTTGTCTGGGTGGGTTGCGTTTCTACAAGTATGTCGTCCCTAACGGGACTTGGGACCACAGGAACATCTCGCTCAACTAAATGGCAGTAAGCTGGAAGCCTGTCCAACGGCATCGTTCCAACCTACCCCAGCAAGCTCTTCGCCTTCGCCAGCGCTTCGTCCAGCTTGCTCGCGTCCTTGCCGCCGCCACGGGCGTTGTCCGGCTTGCCGCCACCTTTGCCACCGACAATGGGCGCGATGGTCTGGATGATTTTTCCCGCCTGAACCTTCGCGGTGAAGTCCGCCGAGACGGACGCGATGAGTGTCACCGCGTTGTTGGCGCAACCACCAAGCACGACCACGCCTTTGAACCGGCTCTTGAGCGAGTCCGCGATCGCCTGGAGGAAATCGCCTTCCGCCTCGCCGAGATTCTGCGAGATGAACGGAATCTCGTTCACCGTCTGCGCGCGCGTGAGCAATTCGCTGGCGGCATTGGATGCGTTGCGTTGCATCGCGATCTTCACCTGCTTCTCCAGCTCCTTCTGGTGCGCGAGCAATGCTTCGATCTTCTTCTCCAGCTCGCCCACCGGAGAGTTGATCTGCCCCGCGACAGTGCGCAGGAGGCGAAGCTGATCGTTCGCCAAGTTATACGCTTCGAGACCCGCGACCGCTTCAATACGGCGGACGCCTGCCGCCACCGCGCTTTCGCTCACGATGCGGAAGAGACCGATTTCGCCAGTCGCGCGCGTGTGCGTACCGCCGCAGAGCTCCATGGAGTAACCGTCGAGCTTGTTGGCCGCGCCACCGATCTGGACAACGCGGACGGTGTCGCCGTATTTGTCGCCGAAGAACTGCAACACGTCCGCGCGCGACTTCACTTCGGCGTGCGAGACTTCGGTCCACGAGACGCCGGCATTTTCGAGGATGCGTTGGTTGACGAGCTTCTCGATGTCTGCGAGCTGCTCGGGCGTGAGCGCGGCGCTGTTGAAGTCGAAGGTCAGCTTGTCCGGGCCGACGAAAGAACCTTTCTGCGAGGCTTCCTTGCTCACGACTTCGTGCAGCGCCCAGTGCAGCAAATGCGTGACAGTGTGATGGCGTTGGATGGCGTTTCGGCGCGGAGCATCAATCTGGAGCTTAACTGTCTGGCCCTGCAAATCCTTGAAGCCATTCGGAAACCTGTCGCCTTCCATCCACGAGAAGGACGTGCTTGGGAAGACCAAGGCTCGTGCGTGCCCAACATTCTGAACGCCGAAGACCAAGGGACATTCACCGTAGAACTGCATGTAACCCAGATCTCCCACCTGGCCGCCCATCTCAGCGTAGAATGGAGTTTCTTCAGTGATCACAAGTTTTGTGTCGCCGGTTTCGATGACCTCCAAAACTTTGGTCTCAATCTCCTGCCGTTCAAAGCCAACAAACTTGGTTGAAGCGTTGGTTTGAACATCCGCAAGTTTGATGACTTCCCTTTTCTGCGCGGCGCGGGCGCGAGACTTCTGCTCCTCCATCAACTTGTCAAAGCCAGCCTTGTCCACGGTCAAACCAGCTTCACGCGCCATCAACTCGGTGAGGTCGAGCGGGAAACCGTAAGTGTCGTATAGCTGAAACGCATTAACGCCGGGGAGAATTCGCGCGCGCGCCTTCAGCTCTGTTTCCTGGTCTGCCCAAATGACCTTATCCGGGTTGAGGACACCTCCCGCGGCTAATTCAAACTGATCAATTCCTCTATCGAGTGTCTTGTTGAATGTTTCCTCTTCGCGCTGGATGACTTCCTCCACATGGTTCCGCTTCGTCCGGATTTCAGGGAAGACATCGCCCATCGTGGCGGCGAGCACGTCCACCAGCTTGTAGAAGAACGGTTCGTGGAAACCGAGCGTGCGGCCGTAACGCACGGCGCGGCGCAGGATGCGGCGCAGGACGTAGTTGCGGTCGGTGTTGCCGGGCTGGATGCCGTCCGCAATCGCGAAGCTCAACGTGCGGATGTGGTCGGCAATGACGCGGAAGGCCACGTCGATCTTCTCCTGCTCGGTGTCGCCGGTGCTGCCGGCCTTCGGGAGCGTGGAGCCATACTTCTTGCCGCTCAGCTTCTCGATGGCGTCGAAGATCGGGCGGAAGATGTCGGTCTCGTAGTTGGAAATCTTGGCGTTGGCAAAGTCGGTCAGGCCCTTCGTGCCCTGCATGATGCTGGTGACGCGCTCGAAGCCCATGCCGGTATCGACATGCTGCGCGGGCAGCGGCGTGAAGGTGCCGTCGGGGTTCGCGTTGTACTGGATGAAGACGTTGTTCCAGATCTCGATGCAGCGGGCGTCGGAGCCGTTGACGAGGAGCGCGCCGGACTTCTGCGCTTCCATGTCTGTCTGCGCCGGGCCGGGCCGGAGATCGACGTGAATCTCGGTGCAGGGACCACACGGGCCGGTCTCGCCCATCATCCAGAAATTGTCCTTCTTGTTGCCGTTGACGATGTGGATGTCCGGATCGAGCCCCACGCTGCGGAATTTCTCGGCCCAGAAGTTCCACGCTTCCTCGTCGCGCTCGGCGGGATCGTTCTTTGACTTGTCGGGCTGATAGATGGTGGCGTAGATGCGGTGCGGCGGGAATTTCCAGACTTCGATGACGAGCTCCCAGGCCCACGAGATGGCGTCCTTCTTGAAGTAATCGCCGAAGGACCAGTTGCCGAGCATCTCGAAGAACGTGTGGTGATAGGTGTCGAGCCCGACGTCATCGAGGTCGTTGTGCTTGCCGCCGGCGCGGATGCACTTCTGGGTGTCGGCGGCACGGCCGGGCGTGTAGGGACACTTCGTCTGGCCGAGGAAGATGGGCACGAACTGGTTCATGCCGGCGTTCGTGAACAGCAGGTTCGGGCTGTCCGGCATGAGCGAGGACGAGGGGACGATGGTGTGCTGCTTCGACTTGAAGAAGTCGAGGAACGACTGGCGGACTTGCGTGCTGGTCATCATTAAAAAGTTATGAGTTACAAGTTGCACGTTGAAGGTGAAAATTCCGGTCCGTGCGAGCCGCAATGAACCTGCAACATTTAACTTTCAACCTGCAACCGCTTGAAAACTGGCGGGGAGAATATCGGCAAGCCGGACAACAAGGCTAGGGGGAAGTTTCGGCGGGTGTGGGAGGGACGCGGGACGAGAAAGTGAGCAGGTGGGAAAGTGGGGAAGTGAGAGGGGGAGAGAGAAGCTGTCGCCCATTTATTTCATCCGCTCACTTCCTCACCTGCCCACTTTCCCACTTGCCTGTTTTTTCCGTGGGCTTCCCATGTCCGCCTGCTAGACTGCCCCCATGCGAACGGCGATCTATCCGGGCAGCTTCGACCCGTTTACCAACGGCCACCTTGATCTGGTTCATCGTGCGGCCAAGCTGTTCGATCATGTCATCGTGGCGGTGGCGAAGAGCGAGGGGAAAGGGCCGCTGTTCAGCTTGGACGAGCGTCTGGCGCTGATCCGGCAGTCGATCCAGGGTGAACCCAACGTCACGGCCGACGCGTTTGACGGTCTGCTGGTCAACTATGTCGATCAGCAGGAAGGACAGGCTGTGATTCGAGGGCTTCGCGCCGTGTCCGATTTTGAATTTGAATTCCAAATGGCGCTGATGAACCGCAAGTTGAATGAACGCGTGGAAACCATCTTCATGATGCCGAAGGACACCTACACCTTCCTCAGTTCGCGCATCGTGAAGGAAATCGCCCGGTTGGGCGGCGATGTCAGCGCATTCGTCCCGTCGCACGTCGGCGTGGCATTGCGCGAAAAACTCGGCCCGATAGCGCCAAAGAGCTCCTAACCTCAACCCACTGCCAACATGCCTATTACTTTCAATCTCCGGCATCTCGAAGAGGACTCCCTTCAGCTCGTTGGGGAAATGCCGCCCGCCGAGCTTGAGCTGGAAACTATGGATGAGCTGATCAAGGCGACTCATCCGCTTGTCTATGACCTTGAAGTCCAGACTCTGGACAACGCAATCCTCGTGCGAGGACGCGTCGAACTGAACCTGGACTGTGAATGCGTCCGCTGTCTGAAACCGTTCTCATTCCCGATTGAATTACCTGAATGGGCCTGCCATCTGCCCATGGAAGGCGACGATAAGGTGCCCGTAGTTAATGACTGCGTGGACTTGACGCCTCATATTCGCGAAGATATTGTCCTCGCCTTTCCGCAGCACCCGCTGTGCAAACCAGATTGCAGCGGGCTGGCGAAAACCCAGAACAAACCGGAAAATGGCCCCGGGGCGGCCGCGAAGCCGGAATCGTCTTCGTCAGCCTGGTCAGCGTTGGATAAGTTGAAACTGTGATATTGAACTAGAATTTATGGGCGTTCCAAAAAGAAAACCATCGACCAGCCGCATGAAGATGCGGCGTGCCTACAACAGCGTGCTCAAGCTCCCGCAGCTCAGCACCTGCCCCCAATGCGCGGCTCCATACCTGCCTCACCGGGTCTGCCCGGCCTGCGGATTCTACAAGGGACGCCAGGTCATTACTGTCACGGCAGGAGCATAGGATTCAAGAGCGCCGCCGGCCCGGATGCCCGCTGCGCTCTTTCCATTTATGCGAATCGTCGTGGATGTCATGGGTGGCGACCACGGAATCTCGGTCGTCATCAATGGGGTCAGCCAGGCGCTCCAAGCCTATCCGCACATCAGCGAGCTGCATCTCGTCGGCTTGAAGGCCGAGATCGAGGCGGAGCTCCTGCGTGTCCGCTGCTCGGATTCGCGCCTTCGCATCCACCACGCCTCCGAGGTCATCACCATGGAGGATAAGCCGCTCGACGCCGTCCGCAAAAAGAAGGATTGCTCCATGGTCCGAGCGATGGAGCTGGTCCGCGATGGCAAGGCCGAAGCCGTGATCTCGCGCGGCAACACCGGCGCGCTCGTCGCCTCGGCAACCTTCAAGCTTCGCCGGCTCGAACCCGTGGATCGCCCCGCCATCGCCACCATCATTCCCTCCGGTCATGGCGAATTTGTCCTGCTGGATGCCGGTGCGAATCACGAATGCAAACCTTCCCAACTCCTCCAGTTTGCAATCATGGGCAGCGTCTATTCTCGTGGCGTTCTGGGCTGCAAGAGCCCGCGCGTCGGCATCCTGAGCAACGGCGCCGAGGAAAGCAAAGGAACGGATCTCACCCGCGAGGCGGCGAAACTTTGCAAACAGGCGAACCTAAATTTTATCGGCTATGTCGAGGGCCACGACTTGTTCGAGGATCATGTGGACGTCGTCGTCACCGACGGGTTCACGGGCAACATCGTCCTCAAGTGCATTGAAAGCATGGGCAAGGCAATCATTGGCCTGCTCAAGCGCGAACTGACCGCCAGCCCGATTCGCAAGGCCGGCGCCCTCCTCGCGCAAGGCGCGTTGAAAAGCATCAAACGCCGCATGGACCCCGAAGCCTATGGCGGCGCGCCGCTGCTGGGCTTGAACGGCACGGTCATCAAAGCCCACGGTTCCTCCCGCGAGAAGGCCATCTTCAACGCCATCCGCGTGGCGACAGAAACCATCCAGCACAAGATCAACGAGAAGATCGTTAGCGAAGTCGCCCAGGCGAACGAGACGCTCGGCCTGAATAAACCACCGGTTCCAGCCCCTGATTCTGCGGTCGCATGAGCACCACCCAAATCTTCAAAAACCCTCGCGCCCAACATAATTTCCAGGGACGCACCTGCTCCATCACCGCCGTCGGTTCGTATGTGCCCGAGCGCATCATGACCAACGCCGACATGGAAAAGATCGTCGATACCACCGACGAATGGATCACCACCCGCACCGGCATCAAGGAACGCCGGATCGCGGCGGAGAATGAATTCACCTCCGACATGGCGGCCAAGGCAGCCCAGCGCGCCATGGAAAGAGCCGGTGTCACCGCCGCCCAGATCGATCTCATCATCGTCGCCACCATCACGCCGGACATGATGTTTCCGTCCACCGCGTGCCTGGTGCAAAGCAAGATCGGCGCGAAGCGGGCGGCGGCGTTCGACATTGAGGCGGCTTGCTCGGGCTTCATTTACGCGATGGAGATCGGCCAGCAATTCATCATGTCGCGCACCTACGAGACGGTGCTCATCATCGGTGCCGAACGGCTCTCCTCGATCGTTGACTGGAAAGATCGCAATACCTGCGTGCTCTTCGGCGATGGCGCAGGCGCGGCAATTCTCCAACACCGTCCTGATGCCCACGGTCTGCTGACCGCCTGCATGGGCGCGGATGGCGACAAGGCCATGCTCCTCTGCATGCCCGGTGGCGGCAGTCGCATTCCTGCGACAGCAGATTCCGTCGAAGCCGGCCTGCACCATTTGCAGATGGACGGCAAAGAGACGTTCAAGAACGCCGTCAACGCCATGATGAGCGCAGCGACGGAAGCGCTTCGCCGCTGCGAGATCGACATCACGCAAATCAAGCTCGTCATCCCGCACCAGGCCAACCGCCGCATCATCGACGCCGTCACCGAACGGCTCAAAGTGAAGCCGGATCAGGTCTTCGTGAACCTCGACAAATACGGCAACACCTCTGCCGCCTCCGTCGCCATCGCGCTGGATGAAGCAGTCCAGCAGAATCGCCTGCAGCGCGGCGACCTGGCGCTCCTCGTCGTCTTCGGAGCCGGGCTCACTTGGGCGGCTGCTGTGATCGAGTGGTGATTCCGGGCGCGTAGTCCGAGAAATTTCCGCTTGCTGCCCGCTGCTCTCCGGGAGGACTCTCCGGAGCATGAAACTCCTGCTGGCGATCCTCTCTGGAATCATCCTGACCCTTCCTGCAATAGCCGCCGATGAACTTCGACTCGGCCTCATCGGGCTCGACACGTCACACGTCACCGCGTTCACCAAGCTGCTGAACGATACCAAGCACAAGGACCACGTCCCCGGTGGCAAAGTCGTCGCGGCGTTCAAGGGCGGCAGTCCAGACATCGAATCCAGCGCCAGCCGCGTCGAGGGCTACACCAAGCAGCTTCGAGAGGAGTTCGGCGTGAAGATTGTCCCGACCATCGAAGAGCTGTGCCAGCAGGTGGACGCCGTGCTGCTGATGAGCGTCGATGGCCGCCCGCATCTGGAGCAGGCGAAGCCCGTCATCAAGGCAGGCAAACCGATGTTCATCGACAAGCCCGTCGCTGGCTCCCTGCGCGATGCCATCGAGATTTTTCGCCTCGCCAAGGAAGCGAAAGTGCCTGTGTTCAGCTCCTCCTCGTATCGTTACTACGACAGCCTGGTCGAGGTGAAGAAGGCGAACGTGGGCGAGATTCGCAGCGTCATCTCCTACGGCCCCGCGCATCTGGAACCGCATCATCCCGATCTCTTCTGGTATGGCGTTCATCCCACTGAAGCTCTCTTCACCATGCTCGGCACCGGCTGCGAAACGGTGTCGCGCACAACCACGCCGGACACCGACATCATCAGTGGCATCTGGAGCGGCGGACGCATCGGCACACTGCACGCGCTGCGCAAAGGACCGACCCCGCACAAGGTCATCGTCTTCGGGACCAAGGCCGTCGCGGAACAAAAAGGCAGCGGAGACTACGCGCCGCTCGTCCGCGAGATTATGAAATTCCTCAAGACCGGTGTCGCTCCCGTCACGCCGGAGGAAACGATCGAACTCTTCGCCTTCATGGAAGCCGCCGACGAAAGCAAACGCCAGGGCGGCGCACCGGTGAAGATCAAAGACGTGCTGAAGAAGAACGGCCAGTAAAACAGTTCACCGCACGTCGGTGACGCGGGCGATGACTTCGGGCAGCACGCGTTCGACGTGCTCGACTTCAGCGAGCGTGGATTCGCGGCCGAGGGACAGACGCACGAGCGCGTTCGCTTCATCCTTCGGCACACCGAGCGCGAGCATCACGTGAGAAGGTTCCAGTGAACCAGCCGAGCACGCCGACCCGCTCGATGCGCAGATGCCTTCGAGGTCCAATCCCGCCAGCAACGAAATGCTGTCCGCGCCCGGAACAGTGAAGGCGAGCGTGTTCGCCAGGCGTCGCTCGCGCGGACTGCGGAGCACGGCGGTCTTCGGCCCGAGCTGATCGATGAACGCCATCAGCCGCTGTGTGAGCGCAAGCATGTCGCCCTTCGGAAAGACCGGTGTCTTCATGAAGCGTTCGGTTGCTTCCGCGAAACCGATGATGGCGGCGAGATTTTCCGTGCCGGCACGGCGCTCGTTCTCATGGCCGCCGCCGACGATGATCGGGTCCGGTTGCAGCGGCGAGCGAATGAAGAGCGCGCCCGCGCCTTTCGGGCCGTGGAATTTGTGGGCGCAGACGGAGACGAGATCCGCGTGGAACTGGTGGATGTTCTCGAACGGTTCCTTGCCGAACCACTGCACGGCATCGGTGTGAAAGAGCACGCCGCGTTCACGGCAAACCTTGCCCAGCTCGGCGACCGGCTGAATGGAGCCCGTCTCGTTATTCGCCGCCATAATGGAGACGAGAATCGTGTCGGGCCGAATCGCCGCCTCGAGCGAGTCCGCACTCACGAATCCGTCCGCGCTGGCGGGCAGATACGTGACCTCGAAACCCTCCTTCTTCCCAAGATATTCACAGGCATGGAGCACGGCATGATGTTCCACACTGCTGGTAATTATGTGCCGCCCCTTGTCGCGCCGCAGCCGCGCCACGCCAAAGATTGCCTGGTTGCTGCTCTCCGTTCCGCCGCTGGTGAAGATGACTTCGCTTGGCTTGGCCGCCCACACTTTCGCGACGCGATCCCGCGCATCGTCGAGGAGCGAACGCGCTCGGCGTCCGACATGATGCACGCTCGACGGATTTCCGAAGACCTCGCTGAGATACGGCAGCATGGCGTCGCGCACCGCCGGGTCGAGCGACGTGGTGGCGTTGTAGTCGAAGTAGATGGTGCGCATGGAGCGAAGCGACCGTCATGCTTCCCCTGAGAACCGATCGTCCGTCCACGGGTCAGCGGTGTTCGAGTAGCCGCGCACTTCCCAGAAGCCGAGGATGTCGCGGTCGATGAACTGGATGTCGCGGATGAACTTCGCGCCCTTCCACGCGTAACGCTTCGGGAGGATGACGCGCGCGGGTCCACCATGTTCCTTGGTGAGCGGCTGGCCGTTCCACGAATGCGCGACGAGGACATCGTCGTCCATGCAGGCATCCAGCGGATTGTTCGTCGAGTAGCCGTCGTAGCTCTTGAAGAAGACGTGTGTGGCCGCTGGCTTGGGCTTCACGAGATCGGCGAGCGTGAAGAAGGCGACGCCCTCGAACTCCATGTCGAACTGGCTCCAGGTCGTGACGCAATGAAAGTCGCTCACGTCCTTGAACTGCGGCAGCGCCTTGAACTGTTCCCAGTTCAGCGTGACGGGATTCTCGACGAGGCCGTGAATCTTCAGCTCCCACTTGTCGAGCGGCACCTCGGGCCGGATGCCGAGATCAAGCACGGGAAAGTTGTGGACCTGGCGCTGGCCGGGCGGGAGACGGTTCTCGGAGCGGACGGCAGGCTTTTCCTTCCCGGCCATCTTGCGCGCCCAACGTTCCTTGGCGGCGATGTAGGCTTCTTTCATCGGAGCGAATCTAGTTCAACTTCGCGGGCGCGTTCTGACGTTCCGCGATCTCCTTGAGATACGCGTGCGGAATCGGGTTCACCTTCTCGCCCGGCATCAAGGTCCGCGATTTCTCCAGCCATTGTCTGGACATATCGTAGTCCGCCGTCTGGAAATGGTGCCAGCCAATGTAGGCGGCCGTGTAATAGCCGTTGGGATCCAATGTCTCGGCCTTCTTGAAACTGGCGGCCGCTTCCTCGTGTTTGCCGAGCCAGTCGAGACAACGGCCTTGTCCGATCAATCCATGCGGATCGTAAGAGTTGAGCGTGATGCTTTTCTGAAACCATTCAATACCCTGCTGCGCCGCTTCCTTGAAGCCTTCCGCGCCTTGCTGGCTGCGGTCCAGATAGACGCCGCCAATGGCTGTCGTGGTATCGAAATTTTTCTGCTCGGCGGTGTGGGCATTCTTGAGCGCTTCCAGTTGCGCGTCGGAATTCGCTTCGGCCCGCTGGCTCTTCACCAGCCAGCCGACTTCGACCGAGCGACGCCAGCTCTGCGTACCGAGATACCCGAGCGACGCCAGCAACACGATGGTGACCGGGATGCGCAACGGCAGGCGGACGGTGTGCCAGTGACCTTCGCCCGCGAACCGGTAGTGGCTGGAGACAATCGCCAGCAACGTCACCGCCAGCAGGGCGTTGGCGGGGATGTGCATGTTGAAGTCGAAGAACGAATGGACCAGGATCGCGAGCAGCCCGATCGAACCCGCTGCGACAAACGCCGCCTTGTTGCTGCGCTTGGCCCCGAGATCGTTCTGGGAACGCTTCACATATTTCCAGACCCGGAAGACCTGATAATACAGCAGCGCCCAGCAGCACAGCACGATGGCGGCACCGACAATGCCCCAGTCCACCAGAGTGTTGAGGTAATCATTGTGAACCCGCTCCGGACGCGTCTGCAAGGCGGGGTCCGCCGGACGATACGCGCGAAACCGGGCGTCGAAGTGCGCCGGGCCGACGCCGAACAGCCAGTGATCCTTCCACATCGCGAACGCCGGCTTCCAGAGCTGGAACCGAACGTCCTCCACCTGCCTGGCAATGTCGATCCGCTCGCGACGCTCCGGGCCGATGTCTGCCTTCCAATAGAACCCGCCAAGGATCACCACCGCAGCCGTAAGCACCACAAGCGCGCGTTTCCAGTAATCACGCTGGCGCAGGAGCCACCCGAACAACACGGCGAGGCTGATCGCCGTGGCCAACATGCCGCCACGCGACACGGTCACCGCAATGCCCGCCAGGATCACCGCCGTGGCATAGCCGAGGACTATTTTCATCAACGCCTCGAAGCGACCGGTCAGGGTAAACGCGATCGAGACGGGAAGGATCATCTCCAGGTAGCCGGCGAGATGGTTCGGGCAGATGAAGGTTCCGGAGCCGCGCTTGCGGAAGCCTTCCGGCTTATAGAGGTTCCAGACGAAATCCGAGGTGGTGATGAACTGATAAATGGCGTAGAGGGAAATCATCATACCGAGAAGAATCAGCGCCACGCCGATCACCTGCGTCGCTTCCTGCCGGTATAGATTATTGACGACGGCAAAGTAAACGACGGCGTACACCAAGACCTTCATCAACTCCTGTCGCGCGAGAAACTCAACCTCCGCCGTGAGATAACGCCCGACCGCATACCCGACAAACGCCAGGACCGCCCAGGAAACCGGCGGCCACAGCAGCCGATGCTTGGAGTTGACGTAAAACCTCACCAGCCACACCGCGATAATGGCCGCCGCGAGCCATTGGACGACCACGAAATAGTCAAAGCCCGCCTGCGGCACGCCACCAAAGGCCAGCGGCGAATAAACCAGCATCGCGAGAACCAGTCCCAGTATTCCACGTTCACACCAGCGATCCAGTTGCTCGTGTTCCATCAGCGCTTCTCCTTGGTGCAGGTGGTCTCGGTTCTCCCCTTGGCTCCTTGATTCCTTCAGCCAGGCTACACCAAGTGCTCCCTCGGGTCAGTAATCCAGCCCGTCAGCGCGCTCGCTCCGACCGTCGCCGGGCTGGCCAGAAAGACCTGGCTTTCCTTGTCGCCCATGCGGCCGGGGAAATTGCGGTTGGTCGCGCTGATACATTTCAAGCCTGACTGATTGATGCGGCCGAACGTGTCCACCGGACCACCGAGACACGCGGCGCAACCGGCGTTCTCCGTCATGCGCACGCCGGCGTCTTCGAGAATCTGCCAAATCGTCTTGTCGCCCCAACGTGTCGCTTGCAAATCGCGAACGATGTCCGGCGTCGCCGGCACGCCAAAGGTATCGATGACCACTTTCTTACCGCGCAGCACACGGGCGAATTCCACGAAGTCGCTGGTCTTGCCGCCGGTGCAGGAGCCGACATACGCGCGGTCCAGCTTGATGCTTCCCAGATCCTTCGCCTTCTTGCGCTGGCCCGGATCAGGATGGCACGCAACCGTGGGCTCAAGCTGGTCGAGGTCCACCACCAGTTCGTAAACGAAGCTCTGGCTCGCATCCGCCTCCACCGGATCGTAGGCGGACTTGGTTCCGTTCAGGCGCGTGCGGGAATCCACATACTCGGCCGTCCGCGCATCGAACGGGAAGATGGCGTTCTTGCCGCCCGCTTCGATGGCCATGTTCGCGATCGTCATGCGATCATCCATCGACAGGCTCGCCACGCCGGGACCGTCAAACTGCATCGCGCGATACGTCGCGCCATCAAAACCAATCTCGCCGATGACGTGGAGGATCACGTCCTTGGCCATCACGCCGGGTTGGAGCTTGCCCTCGAGCCGGAAACGCATCGTCTCAGGAACCTTGATCAGCAGCTTGCCCGTGCCCATGACGAAGCCCGCGTCCGTGTTGCCGATGCCGGTCGCAAACTCATTGAACGCACCCGCCATGCAGGTGTGCGAGTCCGTGCCGAACAGCACTTCGCCCGGACGCGTGTGACCCTTCGCCGGCAACGCCGTGTGGCAGACGCCGGCGTAGTTTGAGCCGTACTGGCGTTTCAGATTTCCCTTGGCCACGTCGTACTTCCACTGGCCGTTCGGGTCATCAATCACGTCGTAGAAGTAAGGCAGACCTTGTTCGCGTGAAAAGTCGCGCAGGATGTCCACGTTGCGGTTCGACTTCGAATCCGCCGTGAAGATGTAATGGTCCGGAATGATGACGACGCGCTCGCGATTCCAAACCTTCGCTGTCTGGCCGAACTCCCGCTTGAAAACGCCAATCGTGCCCGGACCGCACACGTCGTGGGTCATGAGAACATCCGCATTCACCCAGATGTTGTCGCCGGCCTGGACGGATGATTTTCCGGCGGCGCGGGCGAGGAGCTTTTCTGTCAAAGTCATGGTCGGGAATCTTTAACGGACTTCAACCCATGCTGCAACCATGGAAATCGTGGAAGCGGTTGTCGCTCGCCCACCAGTCCGGTCACGCACGAACTTCGTCCGGCCAACCCAATCACTCCGGAATGATTACTCATCCAGCAGAATCGCGATGGCTGGCGCATTCGCCGCCAGCGCAGTATCCGGCGGCACATCGATGAGCGCGTCTGCCTCCGCGAGAGAACCCAGTCGGTGCGAGGCTTGCAGGCCCGCCGACCAAGCCACGCCCTTTCGGTCGATTCGCACCCGCATGAAATGACGTCGCCCGCCGCGATTGACCAGCGTCTCACCAAGCACGCACGGGACCGTCCGCGACTCCACCTCCGTCGCCCCCTGCCAGCGCCACAACGTCGGCCGCACCAGCAACAGGAACGTCACGATCGCTGACACTGGATTGCCCGGCAGGCCGAACAGCAGCTTCTCGCCCCAGCGACCGAACACGAACGGCTTCCCCGGCTTGATCGCCACCTTCCAGAAATCCAGCGCGCCGCCCAGCTCCTCGAACGCCGCCTTCACGAAATCCAGTTCACCCAC
>CAMCCU010000014.1 GCA_945872975.1 Pedosphaera parvula Ellin514 | reverse complement strand
TGGAATTCGTTTCTGGATGGCGCACTCGTTCGATCAGCGCGAAGAGCTTGCCCTTGTTGATCGGCTTCGACAGGCAGTCGTTCATTC
The DNA here is from genome assembly GCA_945872975.1 of Pedosphaera parvula Ellin514. Classification (GTDB taxonomy): domain Bacteria; phylum Verrucomicrobiota; class Verrucomicrobiia; order Limisphaerales; family JADJPG01; genus JADJPG01. The sequence goes on along the minus strand of CAMCCU010000014.1, from coordinate 25,750 downwards.
CGGCGTCGATGCATCGCTTGCGGTCCTCCTCCACGGCATTGGCCGTCATGGCTGCGATGTGGATCCCCTGCGTGCCGGTGCCGCATTCGCCGCTGCGAATCCGCTTGGTGGTTTCAAATCCGTTCATGGTCGGCAGGCAGACATCCATCAACAACAGGTCAAACGGCTCGTTGCGCAGCAGGTCAAGAGCTTGGGCTCCGTCCTCCGCAAGCTGGGCGGTACACCCGGCTTTTTTGAGCAGCGCGATGGCCAGCGCCTGGTGCATGCGATTGTCCTCCACGAGGAGCACATTCAGGCTGCGGCAGGACGGGCTGCCGACCGTTGCCGCACCAGTCGCGGCGAGGAGCTGCGGATCCCCGTTTGCGGGCGGGCGCTTCTCCGTTGGGGCAACCCGGATGCTAAAGTGAAAGGTCGAGCCGACTCCTGGAGTGCTCTCCACTTGAATGCCGCCGCCCATGAGTTCGCAGAGCTTCTTCGAGATGACGAGTCCAAGCCCGGTCCCGCCGTAACGCCGGGTGGTTGAGGTATCGACCTGGCTAAACGCCTTGAAGAGCCGATCCAATCGTTCCGGAGGAATTCCAATGCCGGTGTCGCGGACTGTGAACACCAGATCGTAGGGCTCCGTTGCGCTGGCAGGCAGACCGGTCCCTCGCGTGAGGTCTGCGGCGATGCTGGAGTTCGCGGGAAGTCCGCGGCGACTTACCTCGACGGTGACTGATCCTTTCGCAGTGAACTTGATGGCGTTGCCGGCGAGATTCAGCAACACCTGCCGGATCCGGGTGACATCTCCGGTCACCTTGACGGGCACCGAGTCGTGAATCTGACAAAGAAGCTCGACGGATTTGGCCGTGGCGCGTTCCCGGAGCAGCACCAGTGTCTGCTGGACGGCGGTTCTGATCTCGAAGGGAAGGAGTTCGAGCTCCATCCGCCCGGCCTCAATCTTCGAGAAGTCGAGAATATCGTTAATCAGCGCGAGCAAGTTTTCACCGCTGGCGCGAATGATCTCCACGTGCTCCCGTTGCTCGGGCGACAGGGACGTCTCTGCGAGCAGGCCGGTGAACCCGATGACGCCGTTCATCGGCGTCCGGATCTCGTGGCTCATCGTCGCCAGGAAATCGCTCTTTGCCCGGCTGGCCGCCTCGGCGGCGATCGCCATCTGATTCGTGCGCTCGATCGATTTCTCCATCTGCCGGTTCGTCTCCGCCAGCTCGGTGTTGGCCGCCTCGGTGGCGGCTTGCGCCCGTCGAATCGCCTTCTCAGCGCGCTTGCGACCGCTGATGTCATTGGCCGTTCCAACGATGCGATGGATGCGCCCTATGGGATCGCGGATGGGTGCCAGTCGGGTCAGCGAGCAAATCTCGCGTCCGGCGATTTCAAGTGTCTCCTCGTATTCAAAGGGTTGTCCGGTCTGGAGGCAGCGCTGGTAGTTTGCGCGAATGGTCGAGATGACCTTCTGCGGAAGCACGTCGCTGAGATCCTCAAGGGTCTTGCCTTGAACGTCCGTAGACTTGAGACCCAACATGCGTTCGCAGGCGGGATTGAGGCCCGCAAAACGAAACTCTCCGGCAGGATTAACATCGATGACAAAGATGCCGTCCCCGACTCCTTCATAGATACTTTGAAAAAGATCCCTTTGCTCGCGCAACTCCGCTTCGGCATTTCGGACCGCAGTGATGTCCCGCACGGTTCCGCGCATCTCGACGGGGCGTTGAGTGGCATCAAGGAGCGAGTCGCCGGTGAGTTCCAGAATGCGGGATTCTCCGTTCGGCAGGCGAACACGCAGCTCGCTGTTGAACGGCGCATGCGTGCGCAGCGCTTCCTGGATGTGCTGACGAAGCGCCCGACGTTCCCCGGGATCGATGCGGCGAAGACATGCCTTGACGGTGGAGGGGAAGGACTGTGGAGCGAATCCCAGGATGCGATACATCTCGTCGGACCAGGAGATCGTGTTCGCAGGAATATCCCAGTGCCAGCTTCCCGTATGGCTGATGCGCTGCGCGTCGGCGAGCTGCACCTCCCGGCGGCAGGCGAGTCCGGCGGCCAGCCACTGCTCCTTCAGGCTGCGTCGTAGTTCAAACTGGGTGACGACCTGGCGTGCGAGGATCTTCAGTCCCTCCAGTTGGACATTCGTGAGCTGACTGGGAACTCGATCAATCACGCAGAGAGTGCCCAGCACGTGGCCTTGTGGCGCGACGAGCGGAGCTCCGGCATAAAAGCGAATTCCCGGATCACCGGTGACCAGGGGATTGTCAGCAAAGCGAGGGTCCTGCGTTGCATCCGCAACCACCAGGATTTCATCTGGCGTGAGCAACGCGTGGGCGCAGAAGGAGGCGTCCCTGGTGGTCTCACATGCATCGAGGCCCATCGTTGCCTTGAACCATTGCCGTTCTTGATCGACGAGACTGATGAGGGCGATCGGCGTGCCGCCGAGTTGTGCGGCGAGGCGGACAAGATCATCGCAGGCCGATTCAGGAGGGCTGTCCAGAATCTCATAGCTGCGCAACGCTTCGAGGCGTGCATTTTCGCTGGCAGGCAACGGTGCTTTCATGATCCGTAGCTCAAAATTGCGGTGTTCAACCTGACTATCATCGGCGGATTGGAGATTCGCATAACCCGTAAGATGTAACTTTTTCAAATGCGCCGGGAGGACTTCTCGAGCGTGCCGGCTTGCTCCGTCCACCTGGGCGGTGCTGTCGCTTGAAACGCCTGTGGCGCCGGTCGGAGATTTTTCAGAAAGGAACTAATGCTCGGAGCGATTCATCCGATACCTCACTTGGAAGATCTGCAACTCGGTTGCGGATAGCTTTCTCGAGCAGGACAAAAGGGCCTGCAAGTCGAAGGCACAATTGAATCACGTCTCCTGGAGACGCGTGGATCAATTGTGCCTTCTGCTGTTTATGAACGCAAAATTGCGGACATCAGGGTCAAGGCCCGGCTTTGGAGCATAGAGACTATGTCGAACGATTCGTTACAAGCGGGGAATGAAACCGGCGGCGCGCTGGCTGGGCGGTATCTGACGTTTGTTCTGGGCCAGGAGTCCTACGGCATCAGTGTGCTGACCGTCCGCGAAATCATCCGCTTGATCGAGATTACTTCGGTTCCACAACTGCCGGCCCATGTCAAAGGGGTCATCAACCTGCGTGGTAAAGTGATTCCGATCATCGATTTGAGGTGCAGGTTCAACCTTGCGCAGATTGAGACCACCGAACGGACCTGCATCGTGGTGGTGCAGATCCGGTCTGAGAGCGGCGCCCGTTCACTCATTGGATTGATCGTCGATGCGGTTGAAGAGGTTGCCAACGTGACAACCAATGACGTGGAAAGCGTCCCGAACTTCGGCGGCAAGATCCGGGCGGATTACATTCTCGGCATGGCCAAGATTGGGAAGAGGGTCAAAACGTTGTTGGACGTGGATCGTGTCGTGAGGGGCGATTCGGCAGCGCCCCCCACTGAAGTTGCTTGCGCGGCATGAAGACGGATCATTCGCAAATCGCCATCCCAATGCGCAAATTTTTAATGAACCAGAGATTGCGAGCCCGGCGAGGTGGATTGAGCAGACGGCTCGATTTGAACCTCTCCAGCAAGGCGATCCTTGGAGCGCAGACTCAGACTTTGTCCGCAGTGCCATTTGCCCATGTGCTACTGGGGACCTCAAACCCGCCGCAGCAGGAGCCCTATCCGCCCATATACCTGCTGCGGCGGCCTGATTTCCATCAACGGCACTCGCGTCTGGCGTCGCACGGTCACGCCCGGCATGCGGTCCGGCCATTGAACTTTTTCCCGCGGTGTCAGCCGCCCAAGCCCCGCTGCGGGATGTAAACCCGCCGCAGCAGATCCACTGTCTGCCCACAGTCCTGCTGCGGCGGTCCATTTTGAACGGGCGATTCCCTTCGCCGTTCATCGAGGCAGACGGAAAGGAATTCAGCCACGGATGAACCTGATGGACACGGATAGAACCCGGGATTCTGGAGGTCGAAGAACGTCCACCAAACGATGGGTCTGACTTCGCGGCCCACGGCCTATCTACGCTCTGGCTCAATTCAATCCGTGTGAATCCGCGTCCATCCGTGGTTTCTTCTGCTTCATTCCGGCTAAACCAATCCTTCGAGAATAGTTGGCAGTCGTTCGAGGCTGCGCTTGAGGGTCGCGCGGGCGAGCGTTTTTTCCGTCTCGGAACTTTCCGAACTTGCTGGGAACAGAATGTCCCAGGCGGTGGCTTGCAGCCAGTCGGTATCGTTGACCGAATCGCCGTTGCCGCTGTGGCCGATGCCCGCGTGGCGCACCATGAGGTCCGCGATCTGCACGGCGGCCACCAGTTGCGCGTGATGCGCTGCCCGATGGGGCGCGTGATGATACAGTGCTACATCCACCAGCGCATCGGGCAGATTGTGGCTTCGCAGATACATCGCTCCCACTTCGCAATGATCCAGCCCGAGAATTTCCCTTTCACGTTCGATCAGGGTCGGGGTCGTGCTGGCACCTTCGGTGTGGTGATGAATGAGCTCAAAGTGTTCAGGGCAGGCCGAGGCCATTGCGATTTTGCCGACGTCGTGGACAAGCCCGGCGACGTAGTCCACCTCGTCAATCGGCGCTCGAAGGGTGCTGATCACTTCCCGGGTGAGGATGGCTGTGCCGATGCAGTGCTGCCAGAATTCCCGCCAGGGGAAAGTCGCCTTGCCGGCCAGCTTTTGAAAATCCTCGATGATGGGTGTGACCATGACGAGCTGCCGGATCTGGCGCACGCCGAGGTAGAAGACGGCTTCTTCGATGCTGTTTACCGGCGTGGTGTGGCCGTAGTAAACGCTGTTCACCAGTCGCAGCAGACGAGCCGTCAGGCTGGGGTCGCGCCGGATAATCTCCGCCACCTGGGAGGTGTAGCGTTGGTCGGCGTTGAGAAGTTCGCGCAGCGCACTGTTGATGGAACCCAACGAAGGCAGCCGAGGGCAGAACTTCAGGCGGTGCTCGACTTGATCCCGTGTCAAGGGTTTGACCTGGGCTGGGGCAACATCAGTGATCATCATTCCGTTCATCGTCTGGATCAGCGGAAGGGTTGAGGCGAAACGTTGCGGTCGCGACGGATCGCGGCCGGGAGGTGAAACGCAGAATTGGAACCGGAAGCCGCAAAGGTGGCGGGGAGTTCTCTCCCCGATGGCGGGTCTGTGACGGGCAGCGAGAGGTTCTGCGCTTTTTTGCTTAAGTGAAGTTCATTTCCTCCGATTGTAACGGTGCATGATCGATGATCTTGAAGAGATGCTGAAGACCGCAGTCAGTGAGGTCTTTCGCAAAATGCTAAAAGTTGAAGTGCGCTCCGTGCCGATCAACTCAGGAGCCATGGGAGCGGAGACGCATATCGCCAGCGCAGTTGGATTCATCGGCGACATGACCGGTGTCGCCTACATCTATGCGAGTGCCACGTTTGCGAACAAGTTGACGAGCGCGATGCTGGAGATGCCGGAGGGCGATGTGCAGGGCGATGAGATGGTCAATGACGCGATGGGTGAACTTGCCAACATGGTCGTTGGCAGCGTCAAGGCCGCGATGGTCGAGCGTGGAATGTCCTGTGTGCTGACGATCCCGTCGATTGTGCGTGGCAGCAATATTTCGATTGAAGCGATCAGTACGGCCACGCGGCGTGTGCTGTGTTTCCAGTTTGACGACAACCAGAAGCTGGTGGTCGAGCTCATGATTAAACCTCCAGAAGACAACGAATAATGGGACTCAAAATACTTACGGTTGACGATAGCCGGACGATCCGTTTGATCGTCAACAAGGCGTTCAAGTCATTTGATTGCGAAGTGCTCGAGGCACAGAACGGGGTCGAGGGCCTCGCGGTCGCGTCGAAGGAGAAGCCGGACATCATCATTCTCGATATCACGATGCCTATCATGGATGGGTATGAGACATTGACGAAGCTCAAGTCTGATCCCGAGTTGAAGGGGATTCCGGTCATCATGCTGACGGCGGAGGCGGGCAAGGACAACGTGCTGCGCATCGCCAAGCTGGGTGTGCGGGACTACCTGATCAAGCCGTTCAAGGAAGAGTTGGTGGTGGATCGGGTCGGGCGGGTGATCGATCTGAAGCCAAAGGGCCAGGGCCAGGCCAAGGTGAAGCGGTTCGACGATCCTCTCAACATTCTGATCGTGGACGACAAGCCGGCCATCGTTGAGCAGATACGCAATGGTCTTAAGGACACGAAATGGGTGATTACCGGCAAGGCGCATTCGGGCGAGACGATCGACCATTGCAACAAGGTCGTCCCTGACATCATCGTCCTCAGCCTTTCTCTGCCCGAGAATGCCGGCTTCAATTTGTTCACTATGCTCCGGGGCAACGCGAAAACCAAGAGCGTGCCGATCTTCGGCCTGTGCGTGAAGACCGCCGCCGAGGAGCAGGCGAAAGCGCAGCAGGTTGGCTTCAACACGGTTGTCACCAAGCCAATCGACATCGAGGACGTGAAATCAAAAGTCTCGAGAGCATTGAATCTCGATACGTCTTACAAATACTTCCAGCAACGCGATGGAGTGCTCCTGTTGAATCTGCCGGCCAATTTCGGCCCCAGCGTCGCGAACGAAGTAACGTTGCATCTGCGGCCCCAGTTTTCCGATGCGGTCGATTCCGGCCTGGACAAGGTGATCATGGATTTCAGCGCGGTGAAGACCGCGGACATCTCGTTGATCAAGCTCGGCCTCGAAGTGATGGGGCTGTGCAGCGAGCTCTCGCTCAAGAATCGCATCATCGGCTCAGAGGCGGTGACCCGCGAGTGCAAGAACTACGAGGAGACGAAGGACTGGCGTTTCATGAACTCGTTTCAGGACGCCATGGCGGCACTTAATTAACCAGAACGGCAAGTCATGCCTGCTATCACGAGATCGTCGGTTCTATCGGTCCTGTTGGCGGCGGTGTATTCCGCCGCTGCGGACTCGCCGTACCTTCCCTCCGTCGGGCCGCCAGCGCTTCGATTTGCGAATCCCCCGGTAGAACGTTCCGCTCCAGCGATCCGCCTTCCGCCATTGCTCACCATCGACCCTCGTCCGGCACTTCCGGTGGCATTGGTGGCTCCGGTTGTTCCCGAGGAGAACGCGGTCGCGTCATTGCCAAGTCCATTGGTGCCCGGGATTGATCCTTCACAGCCGCTGAGTCAACCAGTGCCGGTTGCTCCGGCGGTCAGCAATGGAGTTGACGTCGTTCGTCTCGATTCCGAGAACCTCACCCCCCAGATGTTCATGAAGTTCTTTTCCGGACGCCCTGGAACGAACGCATCCGGCGTCTCCATCATTGCCCCCCTTCCCTTCATCCCGCCTGCGCCCCCTGCGCCGTCCAGCACAGCCGCGTTTCAAACCACGCCCCCCGCGAAGCCATGATCGCTTGCAGTCAGAAATTGTGGGCTCAGGCTCGCAGTTTGATTTTGCTTCTGGCCGTCATCGGCAGCCTTTCGTTTTCCCCTGCGGCATTGGGAGAAGTTCCCGAGGTTGAAGCAGGGGAACATCCGTCCCCCGTCAGTCCTGGCGATGCGCTCGACAGCACGAACCTTCACAAGACCCATTTCAAACCCAAGCCGCCGCCGCTCGTGAAGGATTACCAGCATGAAATCAACACCGCCCGCCTCTTGCGCAGGAACAAAGACCACGCCGCCGCAGAAAAAATGTTGGTGACCCTTTTGGACGAGCAGCCGCCGGCGGAATTCCAGCGAGGTACCTTGTTTGAGCTGGCCTTGGTGGCTCAGGAACAGATGAAGCTCGCGAGAGCCCAACAGATCTTCGCCCAATACATCCAGCTCTTTCCTCAAGATCCCACCGTCCCGGAAGTGCTCCTGCGCCAGGGGCTGATCTTCCGGCAGATGGGAGCCTACAACATGGCGATCGGAAAATATTACTCCGTGATGAATTCAGCCCTCGGCCTGAAGCTCGACCAGTTCGATTACTACAAACGGCTCGTCCTGCAGGCGCAGACCGAGATTGCGGACACCTACTACATGCAAGGCAAGTTCTCCGAAGCGGCGGATTTCTTCAGTCGCATCCTGAAGCAGAACACCACGGAACTGAACCGCGCGCAGATCCACTACAAGCTCATCCGCTGCCTCGCCAGCCTTGGGAAGCACACGGAAGTCACCACGCAAGCCAAAGCCTTCCACGAGAAATTTCCCGACGCATCCGAGAGCGCGGAGCTGCGTTACCTGTGTTCCAGCTCCTACAAGGCCCTTGGTCGCACCCGCGAAGCCCATGCCGAGGTGATGAAGCTGCTCAAATCGCAGGCGGAAACCGTGAAGACAAATCCTGAGAACTGGATCTACTGGCAGCAGCGGGCCGGGAATGACATCGCGAACCAGCTCTACCTCGAGGGTGATTACCTTAATGCGCTGGAGCTCTACAATCACCTGGCGGCGTTGAACCAAGCGCCCGCCTGGCAGGTGCCCATCTGGTATCAAGTGGCCTTGATCTACGAGCGCCTGAGCCAGCCGAAGAAGGCCGCTGAGAAATTCGCCGAGATTGTGGCGAAGGAAAAGGATCTCGAGACCGCGCCGAGTGTCAAAACCGTCATCGACATGGCCCGGTGGCGAAAGGAGCAGATCGACTGGCGGGATCGGACGGAGCTGGCCGTGCAGACCCTGCGATTAAGCCCGGCGCCGACATCCGGCACCAACACTGCTTCCCGTTCAAAACCATGAACTTCTTTTCGCAGATGCTCTCGGACCTACGCACGTTGCAAGCGATTTGCCGCGAGCTCCTGACCCTGGCCGAGCGCGAGTCCCAATCTCTTCGTTCGGGTCAAACCGAATCCATGGGCGAGGCCAGCCAGGCCCGCAAAGGCCTTTTGCCGCAGCTGAACGACACCCTGGCGAAGGTGCGCCAGCACCGCGTCCTCTGGCAGAATCTTACCGTGGCGGAACGTTCCGCCCAGCCTGAGATCGCCCAGCTCGTGCGCCAGGCGCAGGAGCTCATCATGCGCGTCATCCTTCTCGATCGTGATAATGAGCAAGGCCTGCTGCGGCGGGGATGGATTCCTGCGCGCGAGATTCCTTCCGCACAACGCCAGCGCCCCCATTTCGTCGCCGACCTCTATCGTCGCCAGCAAGCCTGACCGCCGCGCTGGTCGTCGCAGCGCGTGATCACTCCACAAGATCCCTGCGCCTAGGCCTCCGTGCATTTCCTTCTGGAGTGAGCTTCGAGTAAGCACACTCCACGTTGAGCGTCACTCGCTCCATCCTGCGCCCGGTCAACCTTTCCTCCCCTCCCTTCCGAACCGGTAACAATTTCCCCACCGTCCCGCGCCTCTGCCGTCGCAACGCCAGTGAATCGGCACAACCGACCCGGTGGCACAACCGCTGCTAAACATTCTCGACGAATGTCGCAATCATGATCGAAAGCCTGTTCAACCAGACCAGCTACGTGGCCGCGAAGAAGATGCTCGACGTCTCTGCCCTGCGCCACGAAGCCCTCGCCAGCAACCTCGGCCACCTCCAAGCCCCCGGCTACAAGCGCGTTGATGTCGCTCCCAGCTTTGCCTCGGAGTTGCGGCAAGCTGTCGCTTCCCGTGATCCTAATCAAATTTCGCAAGCCATGCCCCAGCTTGCTGTGGACACCACCGCCATCTCTTCCCGCTCCGACGGCAACACTGTTGATCTCGAATCCGAGCTCCTGAAAATGAACCAGAACACTTTGGAGCATCACCTCGAAACCCAGATTCTCACCGGTGCCATGCTCAAGCTCCGCCTCGCCATCACCGGCCGAGGCTGACCGCCGCGCACGGAATAATAATCCAGCCACCGCCAACCCAAACCACCGGACCCCACCATCATGATCAGCATCCTCAGCGGAATCGACCATACCAGCGCCGCCCTCAACGCCGAGCGGGTCCGCATGGACGTGGTCTCCCAAAATATTGGGAACGTGAACAACGCGGCTCCTCCTGGCGGGAAACCCTATCAACGCCGCCAAGTCGTCTTTGAAGCGGCCCTCAACGCGCAACTCGGTGCCCCCGGTCAGGAGGGCAATGGCACCCAGCCCCTGCGCATCAAAGAGATTCAGACTACTCATCGGCCCGACCGGCTTGTTTACCAGCCCGGCGATGTCAATGCGGACGCCAACGGCATGGTCGCCATGCCCAACATCAACATCCACGAAGAGATGATCGACCTCATGTCCGCCTCCCGCACCTATGAAGCCAATCTGAACGTCGTGAAAACCGCGCGCAGCATGGCGCTGCAAACTCTCTCCCTGGGCAAACGCTAATCGCCCGGTTAACCACTAAATCACCCGCGAAATGAACCCGCTCTCTGCGCTCCGCACCCTGGCGTATCCGGCCCTGCGCGCTGATCCGCTCCGTTCACCCGGTGGCGCCGCCGCACCCCAGGCCATCCCGTTCTCCGAGCTTGAGAAGCTTTCGCCCGGCATCCTGGACACCCGCGCTCTGCAAGCCCCGAGCGCCGCCGGCTCCGGCAATCTTCTGAGCGGCATGGTCGCGGAAGTCGCCGCCAAACAAGCTGCGGCAGGCGAATCCGTGAACAACCTTCTCAGCGGCCAGAACGTCTCCCTGCACCAGACCATGATCGCCACCGAGGAGGCCAGTATCTCCTTCCAGATGATGGTGGAGGTTCGCAACAAGCTCCTTGAGTCCTATCAAGAGCTCATGCGCATGCAGGTCTGAGCCTGGTGACTTCAGAAGTACACCACGAAGAAGCCGCGAATGAACCCGAATCAGGAATCAGGAATAAGTTCTGCGTTCGATGACTCAGCCTTCGAGTTGAACGCCATTCCGGACCGGGCGAACCCGAAACTCAGAACCCAAAACTCGAAACACAAAACCCGAAATGGGAGATAATCTACGACAACTCGGTCAGCAACTAGTTGAGATCTGGAGACAACTTGGTGTCAGCCAGCGCGTCAGCGTCGTGCTCGGAGCCGGGGTGGTTCTGGGCGGACTCGTGGGGCTCATGCTGTGGAGCAACCGGCCCGACTACGCCCTGCTGTACGGCAAGCTGAGTGACGCGGAAGCGGCGAACGTCATCGCTGCGCTGGAAGATGCCAAGGTGCCCTACCAGACCGGGCGCGGCGGCAGCTCGATCATGGTGCCCACCGACAAGGTCTATTCCATGCGCGCGCAGCTCGCCGGCAAGGGGATTCCCAAGGGTGAAGGCGTGGGCTTTGAGATTTTTGACAAGCCGAACTTTGGCATTTCAGATTTTGTGCAGCGGGCGAACTACCTCCGCGCCATCAAGGGCGAGCTCGAACGCACCATCGGGCAGATTGACATGATCGAGAGCGCCCGCGTGATGATCGTGATGCCGGAGAACCGTCTCCTCGTGGACAGCCAGAAGAAGCCGACGTCCTCCGTTTACGTGCGAACCCGGGGCAATGCGCGGCTGGCGCAAGGGGCGGTCAACGCCATCCAGTTGCTGGTGGCCAATTCGGTCGAAGGCCTGCAGGTCGCCGGCGTGTCCGTGGTGGATCAATTGGGGAACACGCTCAGCGGCGCGCCGGACGAGGATGGGGTGACGGGCCCGGCGAACCGGCAGCTCACCACGCGCCGGGAGACCGAGCAATACCTGGCGAAAAAGGCGGAGGGCATGCTGGAGCTCGCGCTCGGTCCGGGCCAGGCCGTCGTCCGCGTCTCCGCCGACCTGAATTGGGATTCCATCTCGCGAACGGAGGAGAAATTCGATCCCGACGGCCAGGTTGCCAAGAGCACGACCTTGAACGACGAGACCACGACCACCACGAGCGGCGACGCTGGAGGCAGCGGCGCGGGAGCGGCGAGCAATGGCGACACGAACAATGCTTCCTCGGGTTCGTCCAACAACAGCCAGACCAAGAAGAAAGTAACCAACAGCCAGTATGAGGTCAGCAAGATCTCCAGCAACACGCTGCTGGCGGCGGGCGGGATTAAACGTCTCACGGCCGCCGTGTTCATCGCGCAGAAGGTGGAAGGCGAGGGCAAGGATCGTAAGGCGGTGCCGCGCTCGGATGATGAGATGCTGAAGCTCAAGCGGATTGTGCAGAGCGCGCTTGGAATCGTGGAGGGCGACGCGAGCCGCAAGGATGAGCTCACGCTCGAACAACTGCCTTTCAATGATCAGCCGGCGATTGAGATGAGCCAGCGTCTGGAGACGGATGGCAACCGCCAGTTCTACTGGGAGGTGGGCAAGAACGTTCTCTTCGCGTTGGTGGCGCTCATCATGGTGATGATTTTCCTCAAGCTCCTGAAGAAGACGAACTCCAACGATCTCACGTTTGGAATGGGCGCCGGCGGGGCCGGTGCGGGCGGAGCGGAAGGTGGTGACGGAGAGAGCGGTGCCGACTGGCGCAAGGATGCCAAATCGGGCGTCGTTACCGTGGATGTCCTCAATGCGTTGATCAAAGAGAATCCCGCGAACATGACGCAGGCCGTCCGTTCGTGGCTGGCCACTGGCAACAAGAGCAACTAGCGATTTATGGCAGCACAACCTGAAGCCGATTCCGCACCACTGGATGTCAGCACCATGACGAAGGTGCAGAAGCTCGCGGCGCTTCTCATTGTCATCGGACCTGAGGCGGCCTCCCAGGTCATGAAAAACCTGGATGAACATGAGCTGGACACGGTCGCGGGGGAGATGGCGAAGATGCCGATGATTCCGCAGGAGTTGCAGCGGGACATCCTGAAGGAGTTCACCGGAGTCGCCGTGGAAGCGAGCACCTGCATCCTTGGCGGTGTCGGCTACACCCAGAACGCGCTGGAGAAATCCGTGGGCGTCTTTCGCGCGACGAACATCGTCGGGCGGGTTTCGCCCACCCGCACTCCGGTGGCGGCGATGCAGCAGATCATCGAGATGGAGCCGCGGCAGATTCACAATCTTCTCAAGCAGGAACAACCGCAGACCATCGCGCTGGTGATGAGCTATCTCGGCTCGGCGAAGAGCGCCCAGTTGCTTGTGCTGCTGCGTCCGGAGACTCGGGAAGCCGTGGTGGAACGACTGGCCACGCTGGCGGCCACGCCCATCGAGGTGGTGGAGAAGCTCGTGGAAGTGCTGAACCATCGCGTCGGCACCAAGCCCACCCGCGCGTTGAATCAAACGGGCGGCATGAAGATGACGGCGGAGCTGCTCAACTCGCTCGACAAGAACATCAGCAAGACACTTTTGATCGCGCTCGAGGAACGCAACGCCGATCTCGGCGCAGGCATCCGCCAGAAGATGTTCACCTTCGAAGATCTTTCGAGCCTCGACCTGCCCAGCCTCCAAAAGGTGCTTCGCGAAATCGACATGCGCGACCTGGCCGTCTCGCTCAAGTCCGCCAGCGATAAGCTCAAGTCCACCTTGCTCGCTTGCATCTCCAAGCGCGCCGCTGAAACGGTGAACGAGGAAATGAGCTTCATGGGGCCCCTCAAACTCAAGGATATCGAGGCCGCCCAAGGCCGCATCATCGATGTGGTGCGCCGTCTCGAAAGCGAAGGCGAGATCGAACTCGATTCCGGCAAGGGCAATGAAGGCTGAGCACGACATCACGTTCTCCGTTCCTGTGCGCGAGGTGACGCTGGCCCGGTCCGGCACGCGCGATGTCTTGCTCCATCTGGATCTCCAGAGCAGCTTCGAACGCGGGCGCATCGAAGGGGAACGCGACCTCAGCGCGCAGTTGGTTCAACAGCGTTCCGAGGTGATGGAGCTGCAGACGGGTGTGTTGTCCGCCCTGCGTGATGCCGTGCCGCAGGTGGCCCGCGAATGTGAGCGCGCCCTGGTGTCGCTGGCGCTGGAGGCCGCGCAACGGCTGGTCGGCGGCCTGCCCATCTCGCAGGAGATGATCGAGGCTTCGGTGAAGGAGGCTTGCTCGCAGGTGGAGGATTCCGCCGAGCTGAATGTCCAGTTGCATCCCGACGATCTGGCGTTGTTGGAGAAGGTCAACTCGCCGCTGCTCTTTCCGCAGGGAGGCATGGACAAGATTCATTTTCACGGCTCGACCCAGGTGACGCGGGGCGGCTGCGTGGTGCAGACGCGCTTCGGCGTGATTGATGCGCGGCGAGAGACGAAGTTCGAACTGCTCAAGGCCGCTCTCTCCGCATGATTCCAAATCCGGGAGTTGAACGGGAGCAAGAATCTATTAACCACGGATAGACACAGATGTACACAGATAAAACAGTCTGCCATTGCTCATCCTCCCGGTGGAGGTGGCTTTCCCGCAATTCCTTCTTCATCCGTGTTCATCCGTGTTTATCCGTGGTGGAACCGCTTTTTCCAGCATGATTATCCGGGATGCCACGCAGTCACGTTTCGATCAACTGCTCCGCAAGGTGCGGGAGACGCGGCTGGTCGAGAATCGGGGGCTGGTCCGGCAGGTCATCGGCCTGGTGATCGAATCGGAGGGGCCGCTCGTCGCCGTCGGCGAGGTGTGCCGGATCGAATCCGCACGGCACGATGGCAGCACGCTGGCGGAGGTGGTTGGCTTTCGGAACAATCACGTCCTGCTCATGCCGCTGGGCGAGATACATGGGATTCATCCAGGCAGCGAGGTGATTTCTCTCGGCCGCCCGTTGCAGGCGCCGGTTGGCGACGCCTTGATGGGCCGCGTGATTGATGGCCTGGGCAATCCTCTGGATGACTTGGGCCCGATCGAGACGACTCAAACTGCGCCGCTCACGTTGTTGCCGCCGCATCCGCTGAAGCGCCAGCGGATCACGCATCCCTTCTCCACCGGCATCAAGGCCATGGATACTTTCGTGCCGTGCGGGCGCGGTCAGCGTCTGGGCATCTTCGCCGGGAGCGGCGTGGGTAAATCCACCTTGCTCGGCATGATCGCGAGCCGGGCGGAATCGGATGTGAACGTCATCGCGCTGATTGGCGAACGTGGTCGCGAGGTGCGGGAGTTCCTGGAAAAAGATTTGGATGAGGCAGGTCGGAGGAAGTCGGTGATCATCGTGGCTACCTCGAATCAACCGGCGCTGGCGCGGCTGCGCGGGGCGTTCCTGGCGATGGCGATCGCGGAGCATTTCCGCGACGCGGGCAGGAATGTCTTGATGATGATGGACAGCGTGACGCGGTTCGCGATGGCGCAACGGGAGATCGGGCTGGCGGTGGGCGAGCCGCCGGCGACGCGGGGTTACACGCCGTCGGTTTTTTCGTTGTTGCCGCAGTTGCTGGAGCGCGCGGGCACGGGGGAACGTGGCGCAATCACAGGGCTCTTCACGGTGCTGGTGGAGGCGGATGACATGAATGACCCGATCGCGGACGCGGTGCGTTCGATCTTGGACGGGCATCTGGTGCTGACGCGGGAGCTGGCGACGCAGAATCATTATCCGGCGATCGATGTGCTGGAGAGCGTGAGCCGGCTGGTGCGGGATTTAACGACGCCGGAGCAGCAGCGGCTGGCGGCGGGGGCGCGGGAGTTGATGGCGATTTACCGGAAGAACCAGGATTTGATCAACATCGGGGCGTATCCGGCGGGCAGCAATGCGGCGATCGACCGGGCGATCCAGTTGCATGAGCCGTTGCGGGAATTTTTGCGGCAGGGAGTGAGTGAAGGATTTCCATCGCGGGAGAGCTGGAGCTTGCTGGAGAAGAAGATGGCGGCATTGCTCGCGCCGAAGCCGGCTTCGCCACCGCCACCGCCGCCGAAGAGGAACTTTTAATCAAACTCAGAATTCAGAACCCGAACCCCAAAACTGATGAAACGATTTGAGTTCAAACTGCAGGCGGTCCTGACGTTGCGGCAGCGGGCGGAGCAGGGGGCGTTGGCTCACTATGCTCGCGCGATCCAGCATCGGCAGGCGGTGGCGGCGCGGTTCGAGGAGGCGGAGATGGCGCTCTCGGAGGCGCGGCGGCAGTGGCTGAATGTGCTGGCGGATGGCTGCCCGGCGGCGCGGGCGGCGCAGGTGCTGGGGTATTGTCACTTGCTGGAAGAGCGGAAGCGGCAGTGTGAACAGACGTTGAGCCTGGCGGAGGTGGAGCTGAATCAGGCGAGTCAGAAGATGCTGTTTGCGCGGCAGCAGCGGGAAGCCGTGGAGACGTTCCATGCGGGTCAGCGCGAGCGTTATGATCGAAAGGTGAGGGAGGAGGAGCAAAAGTTACTGGATGATTTGGTGAATCGACGGCCGGTGACAGAGGCGATGGGGCTCGGGAGCAGAGGTGCAGAGGTGCAGGGGAGAAAGGGAGGCGGAGAGGCCCGTGCTTTTTTGTCACCGCCGCACTTTCCCGCCACTCCACCGCCGCGTTTCCCATCTGCTCCGCCGCTGATCGGCTTGGCGGCTGCTGTGTTGGGGTGGGTTGAGCGGGCTTGGTTTTGAATTATATGAAGATGCTTAAATCTCCGGTGGTGGCGGCGATGCTCGGTGGGTTGCTGTTCTTGCTGACGTCAGCGTTTCTGACGACCCAGGGTCTGGCTCGTTTGCCGCAGGCGGTGGTGGAGCATGGTGAAGAGGCGCCGGAGCCGAGCATCAACGGGCCGTCGTGGACGTTCTTTAATCCTGAGATGGAACAGATCGTGGGCGAGTTGAAGTCGGAGCGGGATACCGTGGCGATCAAGGAGAAGCAGTTGGCGGAGCTGGCGGCGCGGCTGCGCGCAGAGCGGGCGGAGCTGGATGAGGAGTTGAAAAAGATGAAGGCGATCCAGGCGAAGGTGGACCGGGATGTGATGCGGATCAAAGACGATGAGGCAGGCAATTTGAAAAAGCTGGCGAAGATGTACGCGATCATGGATCCGGCGGGCGCTGCGAAGATCATGCGGGAGCTGGATGATGTGGTGGTGGTGAAAATTTTGACATTGATGAAGGAGCCGGAGGTGGCGCTGGTGCTGGAATCCTTCGCCAGGATGGGTGATCCGGAAACGAAACGAGCGGCGCAGCTTTCGGAGAGTCTCCGGGCGGCGGCCTCAGCGAAGAGTTCTGCCAATAAGTAAATGACGACCAAGAATATTCTGATCTCGGGGGGGCCGCTCGCGGCGGCGCAAGACTCGAAGCCCAAAGTCGTAAGCTCGAAGCCGGGGGAGACTGACTTCTCGGCGGTGATGGAGCAGGCGGTCGGGCAAAGCCCGAAGCCTAAGGCTCAAAGCCCAAGGCCGGGAAGGGACTTCGAGTCGTCGTCCAGGCCGGTTCATGCGCGGAGCACGCGCGCTGCGGCGCGGGGACGGAGCGAGGAGGGAGTGTCGAAGGCAGAACGTGTGGTGGAACCGGGTCGCAGCGATGGGGCACCCGATGGGATGGGTTCAACGCTCGCGGAGCCAGGTTCAAAGTTCAAAGTTCAAAGTTCAAAACCAGAGCAGGCTGAGTTCTCGGCGGTGGAGGAGCAGGAGCCGCAGGCGGCGACAGCCTCGAAGTCACCAGAGAGCGGGAAGGCGGAAGCGTCGTCGGAGGACGAGGAGATCTCGAGTGAGGTGACATTGGTCGCGGAGGAGGAATTGGAGGAGGTCTCGGATGTTCCTTCGAACATCGTGGCTTTTCCGGGGGTGGCGGCAGCGGTGTCGAACATCATTCCGTTTCCGTTGCTGGCGGCTCCGGTTGTGTCGCAGGAGCAAAGCGCAACCTTGGCTCTTGAAGGTTCAAAGTCGCAGTCGGCTCTCGTGTTGGAGCTGGACCAAAGTCCAAAGATCGAGGCTCAACGTTCAACACTTAGCACTGAGGGGTTCAAGCCGGAGGATGTGCAGGACGGTGGAATGGATGTGAGCTCGCTGGGCTTGAAGCCGGTCACAGAGCGGGAATCGGCGGAGTTGAGCCGGAGCGTGTTGTTGATGCCGAAGCCCGCGACTGTCGCGACGCCGAACGAGGCGACTACGGTGAGCGCCAGTTCCAATGTGATCGAAGTGGCGTTCCGCACGGCCACCTTGGAACAAGCGGTGCCGGTGGCGCAGTCAGTGACTGAAACCGCAGCCAGGGCGCAGACTCAATTGCCGGGTGAGGCGGCAAAGCTGGCAGAATCTGCTCCGTTGTTTTCGAGTCCGGAATCCTCCGCAAAAATTGTCCTGTTGCGTACGGATGCGGCAAAGACGGCGGCTGGCGTGGGTTTGCCCGCTCCAATGCCGTTTGCGGCCGAGCGTGAGGCGGCGGCTGGCATAGGCGCTGCTAAACAAGGTCTCGGTATGGAATCAACGATGAAATCAGAGCGGGAAAAGGTTGCAGCCGAAGGCGGCGACTCTGTT
Source organism: Pedosphaera parvula Ellin514 (assembly GCA_945872975.1). GTDB lineage: Bacteria > Verrucomicrobiota > Verrucomicrobiia > Limisphaerales > JADJPG01 > JADJPG01. The sequence goes on along the minus strand of CAMCCU010000014.1, from coordinate 7,658 downwards.
CTGGAGGCTTTGCCGCTGCCGACGACCAGCTCGTCGGGACGGGATGTTTCGTTTGCTGATTCTTCGGCGCGGACTTTGATGGCGACGGAATGGCAGACGGGTCGGACGGACGGTGTGGCGGGTCGTTCGGACTCTGATTCCCAAGCGCAAGACGTGCGAGCCATCGATGGCACGGGAACGGTGGATCGGATCGCGAGCCTGATGGTGCGCGAGAGCGCGCTGGTGAAGAAGCACGGCTCGGACTCGATGGCGGTGGTGCTTCGCCCGGATGCGGAGACGGAGCTGTTCGTGCATCTGTCGCAAAGAGACGGACAGATCGAGGCGACGGTGCGTTGCGAGCGTGGCGACGTGCAGCACCTGGGCGCGCTGTGGTCCCAATTGCAGGAGTCGCTCGCGCAACACAAGGTGCGGCTCGCGCCCTTGCAGGATGCGCCGTCCGGTCAGTCAAATTTCAATCAATCGCCCGGCTCAGGAATGAGCAGCGGGCAAAACGGCACGCGGGAAGAGACGCGTCCGGAGAAACAATTCATGGATGAACGGTCTGCGCCGGCAGCTACCCAGACCTCCGCACCACATGTGCGCGGGGCGGGTGGATCCCGGAGCCGCCGCATTACCACCAGTCGCCCGGGCTGGGAAACCTGGGCATAATTTTATGGCTTCTACTTCTGTTGCTCCCGTCACATTCGTTCCTGGCACCGCCGTCTCTCAAGATCGCGTGCCGTCTAAGGCGCTGACGCAAAATGATTTTCTGAAGCTGCTGGTCGCGCAGATGACGCAGCAGGACCCGCTGAACCCCAAGTCTGACATCGAGATGATTCCGCAGATGGTTTCGTTCACGCAGCTCGAGCAGTCGAAGAACATGCAGTCGGACATCGCGAGCCTGCGCAGCCAGCAGGAGATACTGCAGGCCAATTCACTTTTAGGACGCACCGTGGAAATTCAGGATGAGTCGAAGGCCAAGGTAACTGGCCCGGTCACCGCAGTGCAGATGGAGGCAGGGAAGCCCAAACTCGTGGTCAACGGGGCGAGATATGATCTGGGCGACCTGCTCAGCATCACGCCGCAGGCCACCAACTAATCCAACCCTCATCCCATAAGTACAAACACATGCTTCGCTCCCTCACCTCCGCCATCAGCGGCTTGCAGAGTTTTCAGCAACGCCTCGACGTGATTGGCAACAATATCGCGAACGTCAACACCACCGGGTTCAAAGGTTCCCGGGTCGGATTGTCGGACTCGTTCAGCCAGACGCTCCGCAGTTCGAGCGCCGGCACCGGCGGCGCCAGCGGCGTGCCCGCCATGCAGATCGGGCTCGGGGTTGGCATTCAATCGATCTCGAACCTCTACACGCAGGGCGCGTTGTCCCGGACGAGCGTGGGCACGGATCTAGCGATTACCAGCGCCGGCTACTTCGTCGTGAAGGATCCGATCAGCTCCGGCGAGTTTGTCACCCGGGCGGGTGATTTCACCGTGGATGAAAACGGCTATCTCGTGACGAACAACGGCATGCGCGCGCAGGGTTTCGACGATTCCGCCCTGACCAACATCGGCGACATCCTGATCGATACCACCGGCATGCCTGCCACCTCTGATCCTGCGGCGACGATGGTTTCGTTCGCGATTGATGCGGAGGGCAAGATCAACGTCAACCTCACGGACGGCACGCAGTTCGTGCGGGCGCAGCTTCTCCTCCAGAATTTCAGCAACCCCCAGGGTTTGATGAAGGAGGGCAACAACCTTTACTCGGGAATCGGCGCAGCGGGTCCGCTGGGCGGTTCCGCCAGCCCGACTCCGGCGGCTGCGGGCACCAACGGGCTCGGGAAAATCCAGGCGGGCGCGCTCGAGTTGTCGAATGTTGATCTGGCGACCGAGTTCACGAGCCTGATCACCACGCAGCGCGCTTATCAGGCCAATGCGCGGGTCATCACGACCAGCGACGAGATGCTCCAGGAGCTTGTGAATCTGAAACGTTAATCAAGGTAGATTATGTCCGACAAAAAAGCAGAAGGCGCCGCCGCAGAGGGCGAGGCCAAGCAGGCGGGTGGCAAGGAAGAGGCCGGCCACGGTGGTGGTGGCGGTGGTGGCATCAAGTCCTTTCTGCCGCTCATCATCATGGTCGTGCTCATGCCGGTGCTGGCTTTTACCACGACCAAGTTTCTCGTCCTGCCCAAGGTCGTGCAGGCGCGTGGTAATGAGGCTCCCGAGGAGGGTGGCGAGCATGGCGAAGCGCCTGAAGCGGCCGCCGCCGGCCACGGCACAAAGGAGGAGCCGGCTGACAAGGGGCATGGCAAGGAGCCTGCCAAGGATGCGGGCAAGGAGAAGGACCACGGGAAGCCCAAGGACGCGAAGGAGCATGGAGGCAAGGCTGCTGGCGGGAAGAAGAAGCAGAGCGTTCCCATCGCCAAGGTCATCGTCAATGTGTCGGGCAGCGGGGGCGCGCGTTATCTGATGACGAGCTTCACGCTGGTCGGCAGCCACAATGATTTCAAAACGATCATCGAAGAGAACAAGGATCAGTTGTTGGACCTTGCGAACTCGGCGCTGGCCAGCAAGACCATCAGTGATCTGGAGAAGCCTGGCGCGCGCAACCTGCTTCGCGCCGAGTTGATTTCCGTCTTCAACAATGCGCTGAGCGGTGGCCTGGTCCAGGAGATCTATTTCACGGAGTTTGCCGTCCAGTAGGAGTTGCTCACATGGCAGCCCCAAACGAACCGGATGGAACAGCGGATGTTCTATCGCAATCAGAAGTCGAGCGCCTGCTCTCACAGGTCGCCGAGCAGGAGAACAGCATCACCGTTCTCAAGCAGGGCGACGAGAAGGGGAAGAAGGACCGCGACAGCATCCAGCCGTATGATTTCCGGCATCCGCTGTTCCTTTCCGCCACGGAGCTTCGGCGCCTGCGCATCCGGCATGAGGAATTCATCCGGGCACTCGGCGCCCGCCTTTCCCTCTACCTGCGCCTGGAGTTCTCGTTGCAGATGTCAAAGCTGCAGACGATCACTTACCAGAAGTTCGCCGAGGCGCTGCCAAACCCGAGTCATCTTTCCCTGTTCAAGGTGGAGCCGCTGCGCGGCGTCGGTATCCTCGATATTCATCCACGTCTCGGGCTGACCATTGTGGACCGGCTGCTGGGTGGTCCGGCGCATTCGATCTCCGCAGATCACGACTTCAGCGAGATTGAGATGGCGCTTCTCGATCAGGCGGTGCAGCTCATTCTCGCCGAGTGGTGCCATCATTGGGCCAGCGTTCAGGAGCTGCGTCCAGTCACGTTGGGTCACGAGAACAACGGCCAGTTCCTCCAGACCGCGCCGCATGACACGATCATGCTGGTGCTCGCGATGGAGGCGAAGGTCGGCGATTGCCTGGAGCAGATGCAGATCGCCCTTCCCTGTTTCACGCTCGAGCCTCTCATTCGCAAGCTTGGACATATCAATGGCAATATTCCCGAGACGGCCGCGCCGGTCTCGGCCGTGCGTTGGAATCGCAACTTCGATGAAGTGCCAGTGCCTGTAACTGCGATGTGGGACGACCTCGAGCTGACGGCCCGTGACATCGTGAGCCTGAAGGTGGGTGATGTTCTGCCACTCAATCCCAAGAGCATTCGCCAGGTCAAACTGCGCCTGGCGGACATTCCCAAGTTCGAAGGTCAGCTCGGCACCACGGGCGGAAAATGGGCTGTATCGGTCACTGGCGTTACCAAGAATTCCCTCAGCAACTAACTCATGTTCAAAGTCACTTTAACCACTTCCGTCCGTTACCAGAAGATCTGATATGGAAACTCCCGCAAATTTTGAAGTCCTGCTCGATGTGCCGGTCAAGGTGACCGTAGAGCTCGGCTCCTGCCAGATGCCGATGCGGGATGTCCTGCAGCTCAATGCCGGCTCTGTCGTCCAGCTCGACAAGATTGCGGACGCGCCCGTCGATCTTTACGTGAACCAGAAGCGCATCGCCCACGGCGAGGTCGTCGTCGTTGAAGACCGGCTCGGCATCAAGATCACCAAGGTCATCGGCGCGCAGCCGTGAGGATGCAATGCGTAAAACGTGATGCGTAAGAAGAACCCCATCAGCACCCCGGTTTTCTCGCCGTGTTTACGTTTTACGTTTTACGCAGTGTTAGTCTTCACCCCGTTCCTGCTCTCCGCCGCGCCGCTTCTCTCCACGAATCTTCCGCCCATCAGCCCCTCGCTTCCAGATGCGAGCTTCTCGCTCATCCGGGTTTTCGGCGCGCTCGTCCTTGTGCTCGGCCTGTTTCTCGGGGGCGTCTGGATCTTCAAGAACTGGCAGCGGGTGGCGCTGCATCGCGGGCGGGCCGCCCAGCTTGAGGTGATCGAGATGAAGTCGTTGGGCGGCAAACACGCTTTATACGTCGTCGGCTATCAACAGCAACGTCTCTTGCTCGCCTGCTCGCCGAGTGGCGTTTCGCTCGTCAGCCATCTGCCGGCCGATGACTCAGCGCCGGTCGCATCGCAGGCCGTTGGTGGAGAAAATTTCATGCAAGCGCTCCAGAACGCGGTGCAGGCCAAGGCGGGGTGAGCGGAGTGAAGCGTGAAACGTAAAACGTGATGCGTAAGAAGATCTCCATTCTCACCACCAGCTCCGCGATGCGTTCCCGCATCACGTTTTACGTTTTACGTTTCACGCTCTGCCTCCTGCTCACTCTTCCCCTGCTGCTCACTTCCTCTGCCTCAGCCCAACCCGCAAAGCCCACCTCCGCCTCGCCTCTTCCCGTCACGCTGAACATCGGCTTCCAGGGAGCGGGCGGAACGGGTGGCGTGCCGGATGTGGATGTCGCCATCCAGATCCTCTTCGCGATCACGCTGCTCACGCTCGCGCCTTCGATCATCCTGCTCATGACCTGTTTCATGCGCATCGCCATCGTGCTTTCGTTTGTGCGTTCGGCGTTGTCGATGCAGAGCACGCCTTCCAACCAGGTGATCATCGGGCTGTCGCTCTTCCTCACGCTGTTCATCATGACGCCGACGTGGGAGCGGATTGATGCCGAGGCGTTGGGGCCGTATCGGGCGAAACAAATCACGAGCGAGGAGGCGTTGAACCGCGCGTCGCTGCCGATCCGCTCCTTCATGCTCAAGCAGACGCGGCCGAAGGATGTCGAGCTGTTCGTCGAGATGGCCAAGCTCGGGCCGACGTCGCTGGAGAACCTGCCGCTCAAGGTGGTGATTCCCGGCTTCATCATCAGCGAACTGCGCACCGCCTTCCAGATGGGCTTTCTGCTCTTCATTCCCTTCATCCTGATCGATCTGGTCGTCGCCACCGTGCTGATGAGCATGGGCATGATGATGATGCCGCCCGTCACGGTCTCGATGCCGCTCAAGATTCTCCTCTTTGTCCTCGTGGACGGCTGGAACCTCGTCGTCCGCTCCATCGTGTTGAGCTTTGGAGGATAATTTCTGGAATCCGAAAGCACTAGGAACGCTGCGACTATGTCGAAACAACATCTGAACAAAGTGGCCAACCCCAGCGATGCCGGTCTGGAGAATCTCTCGCCGGAAGCCGACGCATATCTCGCCGGGGCGCTGGAGGACTTTAACGCCAGGCAACGGGCGATGAAACAGGAGTGGCACTTTGATACTTACGAGCGCTGGGGCTTTGAACAGTTGACCGGCAATTTCCGGCTGGAGTTTGCCGATGGGCGGCAATTGCTGGCGGAGGGCCAGATTCTCGGGAGCTACTCGGCCACGGGCAATTCGTGGGAGTGGGGCTGGCATAATCCGTATGTCGATCCCGCCATCGCGCGCGACAGCCAGAAGGTAAAGGAAGCGGGTGAGCAACTGGGCTTGCCTTACGTCACGGCTGGCGTCGTCCCTGTGCCCAATGAAGATTTTGTTTCGTTCTTCTGCGCTATTGGACTGAAGGCTACGGGATCGGTCGGCGTGTTTCGCGGGTCGGCGGGTCCCGTGGACGTGATGATCCTGCTCAAGAACCCGCGTGTGGTGGCGAAGGCGGTTAAGGCTGTGAAGGTGTCGAAAAAGAAAGCGGCCTGACGCAGCGGAGGTTCTCTCCGCCTGATCCAGCCGGCGGGGATGTCGTTTTTGCCAGAAAGGTTGGTTTGGCCCGCAACTGGCTTTGCAAGGAGAGCATGAACTCAGATCGTCTCGAACACGCCCTATGAATCCCGAATTTGCCACTGAACTCATCAAGCTGATGATGTTTCAAGCCGTCACCCTGGCGGCACCGATCCTGGTGACGGCAATGGTGGTGGGCTTGGTCGTCAGCCTTTTCCAGGCGGTCACCACGATCCACGAGCAGACGCTGGCGTTCGTCCCAAAAGCCCTGGCGATCGTCGGAGTAATCGTCGTGCTGTTGCCGTGGATGCTGAGGTCCATCATCGAGTTCACGACGGCCGTTTTTCAGAAGATGCCGCAGATGACCTCGTGAACAACCAACCTTTCGGGTTCCACAGCGCGAGCGCCCGATCGGTCAGTCTCAACTCGTAACTCCAAAACATCCCGATGCCTGATGTCCTCAACTGGCTGCTGGTGTTCCTGCGTGCGAGTGCGTTGATGGCCGTCTTCCCGGTGTTTTCAGCGACGAACATCCCTGTGCAGGTTCGTGTCGCCCTCGGTGCGCTGGTGGCGTTCCTGGTCGCGCCGACGGTGCCGGTGGGCTCGACGGCGTCCATGGACATGTGGGCTTTACTCGGGTTGATGATGACAGAGGTGGGCTTCGGCCTGTTGCTGGGCTTTGTGAGCCGCATGCTGTTCTACGCCCTTGAAGTGGCGGGCGGCATCATCTCCACCGAGATCGGCCTGACGCTGCCGAGCAGCATGAATCCATTGAGCACGTCCTCCATGTCGGAGATTTCAACGCTGCTGCAATACATGGGCGGGATGCTGTTTCTCGCGCTCAACCTCCATCACGGACTGCTCGTCGCCTTTCAGCGGAGCTACGTGTTTCTGCCGGTGGGAGGCGGGCATCTGCAGGAATCGCTCCTGCTGGATGTCGTTCACCGCACCAGTTACATCTTCGTGTTTGCGATCCAGATGGCGGCGCCGTTGCTCGCGGTGACGTTCATCATCCTCCTCGTGTTCGCGGTGCTGGCTCGCGCGGTTCCGCAGATGAATGTGTTTTCAGAAAGCTTCGCCATCAAACTGCTCAGCGGGATGACGGTGCTGGGTCTCACCTGTCAGTTGATGGCGCAGCACATCGCCAGCTTTCTCCACCGGCTGCCCGAGGACGTCCTGCGCGTGGCGCAATTGGTGGGGATGAAATGAGCGATGAACGGAACAACCGGACAACTGGAGTATTGGAGTGATGGAGTGATGAGGCTCAATACTCCATCACTCCAGCATTCCAACCCCTCAACCTCCAATGGCTGAGCAGCAAGGGGATAAGACAGAGCAAGCCACGCCGAGAAGGCTGGAGGACGCATGGAACAAGGGCCAGTTTGCTCGAAGCGCCGAGGTGCAGACCGTCTTCGTCTTGTTCGCCGCACTTACCGCGCTGCTCTTCACCGGCCAGGAGATCTGGCAGCTCCTGGGCAGGCTGATGTATGGCTCGCTCGCACACCTGCACGATACGGCCGTCACCTTTGATAACATCGTGCCGTTGATCGTCGGGGTGTTGAAGGTGGCCGGTGCTTGTGTGTGGCCGATCCTGGTCGCCACCGCCGTGGGCGGCTTGCTCGGCGCGGGAGCGCA
>CAMCCU010000013.1 GCA_945872975.1 Pedosphaera parvula Ellin514 | reverse complement strand
CATCGAACAACTGAGCCACGCGCTGCGGATGCCGGCGGAGAACCCAACCGCATGAGCATCGACGCCAAGCAACTTCCGCCCATGGATGTCGAACCGCTGTTTCTCCAGAGCAATTTTTTCTCGGACATTGACCGCGAGTTCGCCCGCTTGATCGATCGTCTGTCGGGCAGCGGCGATTCGTTGGTCGCTCTGTCTGCGGCGCTGGTCAGTCAGGCGCGCGGCGAAGGTCATACTTGTTTGAATCTCCGTGCGATCGCGGGCACGACGCTCAAGACTTCCGGCGAGGAAGATCACGGCATCCGACTTCCCGACGACGAGAAGTGGACAACCGCACTGCGAACGACTCCGGTAGTTGGACGCCCGAACGACTTCACTCCGCTCGTCCTCAACGACCACGGCCGGCTCTACTTGCACCGCTATTGGCGCTACGAATCCAGCCTCGCTCAGGCCATTCACGATCGCGCCAACGCACTGCTTCCCGCAGCGGACCATGACAAACTGGTTCAAGGTCTCGAACGATTGTTCCCCGCTGCATCCGACGCCGACCTCAGCCAGCGCCTCGCCGCCGCCACAGCCGCGCAACGAAAACTCTCCGTCATCACCGGCGGTCCAGGCACCGGCAAAACGCGGACCGTCGTCTTCATCCTCGCCCTGCTGCTGGAGCAATCTGTGAACACCCCGTTCCGCATCGCCCTGACCGCACCGACGGGAAAAGCCGCCGCGCGTTTGCAGGAGGCGGTGAACAACCTCAAGCCCAGCCTGCCCTGCGACACGAGCGTTCTTGAACGACTGCCGACCGAAGCCTTCACGCTGCATCGATTGCTCGGCATTCATCCGGTGACGAGCCAACCGCGCTTCGACCGGACGAACCCGCTCCCATACGATCTCGTCGTGCTGGATGAGGCGAGCATGGTGGACCTCGCGCTCATGGCGAAACTCTTCGACGCACTTCCCGACAACGCGCGCATCATTCTGCTCGGCGACAAGGATCAGCTCGCATCCGTCGAAGCAGGCGCGGTGCTCGGCGACATCTGCCACGGCGCTTCGGTCCGAAAGCAGAATTCACCGGCGACGAAAAGCGCGCTGGCCGAGTGCATCGTCCAATTGGACAAGACGCATCGGTTCAGGGACAGCAGCGGCATTCTCGAACTGAGCCAGGCGATCAACAACGGAGACGGCACGGGCGCTGGTAAAATTCTCCAAGCGTTTGATTTCGGACGACCCGGAGTTCGTGGTCGAGAACTCCCCCCGACGAGGGACTTGAAGCAAACACTGCACGACGAAGTCCTCCAACGATTCGGAGGCTTGATCGGAGAGACGGATCCCGCTCGAGCTCTCCGCACGCTCGGCCAGTTCCGCATTCTCTGCGCCTTGCGCAAGGGCCCCTACGGAGTCGAGGCTACCAACCGTTCCGTCGAGCAGATCCTCGCGGAGGCAGGCATGATCGCGCCCCGCCAGAGGAACTACGCTGGTCGTCCCATCCTCATCACCCGGAACGAACCCTCCCTCAAACTCTTCAACGGCGACATCGGGATCCTGCTCGCGGACCCGATGTCCGGCGGCTTGCGCGCGTGGTTCGCGACCTCGGATGGAGATGTTCGCAGCGTGATTCCCCTGCGCCTGCCGGAGCATGAGACGGCATTCGCCATGACGATTCACAAGAGCCAAGGAAGCGAGTTCGAGCGTGTCCTGATGATTCTGCCGGACCGGGAGAACCCCTTGCTCACCCGCGAACTCCTTTACACCGGAATCACCCGCGCCAGCCAGCAGGTGGAGTTGTGGTTCCGCGAAGCGGTGCTCCTCAAGGCAATCGAGCAATCGGTGAAACGCAGCTCCGGATTGCGCGACGCCCTGTGGCCGGCAAATCCAGCGGCATCACGCACCACGAATTAGCTGCGCGTCGTCACGTCGAGCAGTTGTTTGCGGGTGGCTTGCAAGCGTTGCAGCATCACGGCCGACATCCGCTTCATCAACTCGTAGCCAAAGGTCCGATCCTCGTCACACTTCTCGCGGAGACGTGTTCCGTAAAAGAAGATCGCCTTGGTGGGCTCGACGGCTTGCGCCTCGAAGTTCCAGTAGTAAGGCGGGAAGAGCCACGACCAGCCGAGCACATCGCCTGCGCCAATGGTTTGGATATGCACGGGCGGGCGATCTTGTTTTCGAGATTCCAGCTCCACCTTCCCCGACTCAATCAGGTAGAAGCGATTCGCCGGGTCGCCCTCGCGGAAGATAACTTCCCCGGCCTTGAACTCGGCACGCATGGCTGAGTCGAGAAGAATCTTGAGATGCTCCGGGCTCAATCCCTTGAGGAACGGATGCTGGCCGATGCTGGCTTCGAGTGTTTCCATACAGATGATGTCGGTTTAATTCAGACTCGCCACAAGCCGACCGCGGACATACTTGTGACATTCCACGCAACTCATCGTCGCGCGAACGTAGGCCAGCGTGGCTCCGTCGAGGTTCTTGTTCTTCGCCGCCTTTGTCAACGCGTCCACATTCCGTCGGAAGGCGATGCTTTGTTGTTCGTAGTCTGGATTCTCAAACACCTTCCAGCCCACCTCCTGGCTCATGGCACTGAGGCGTTGCGAGCGGCTGAGGATCAGATCGAAGTTCTCCACCGCCAATCCTTCGAGAATACCCTGAGTCAACTCCAGCTTGTCGCGCATGAACTCCTTCGTAGCGCGCGACTTCTTGTTCTGCGCCGACGACATGATCACGCTCGCTGCGAGCAGCGCCAATAGAGTCACCACCACAAACTTCGTTCTCATAATGTTCCTTCTCGCTGAATGCTGGCAGGCGCGTCAATGGACTCCCGCCGTTTTCGACGGCTACGCCGCGAAGCCGAAACGGAAGCGTTCCTCCTCCGGCTTGATGCGCAGCGACGCACACAAATGTCGCGATGCGAGCATCGAGGCGGCGCTCTTCACCATCCGATCAAAGTCCGGCCGACTGATTCCCACTCCCTCGTGTTTGATCTCGATGATGTGGAAACCCCGCTCCAGCAACTCGGTCAGGAACTCCTCGCAACTCACCGGATCGTCAGTGGAGAAGTGATAGGTCGGAGAACTCCTCTTGAATTGGATCCCATACTCGATTGTGTATTTCGGTAGCATAAGCCTGAGTTGGTTGATGGTTTCGTTTCTGGTGGCAGCCGCGCCGTGCGCCCTATCTGCCACCTCTGCTATGACAACAGACGCCATCGCCCACGGGTTCGCTTTCCCGAAATTGGCCAAGCCCGAATGTTTCTTGGCGGAGCCAGGTCATCATAGGGCAATCCAACCGCAGTTCTGTATCGCGCTCCCTCACCCGCCGCGCTTCAATTCACCCGGATGCCCGAAGCCATCGGCCATATCACCAAGGTCTGGCGCGCCTGCCCCGTGTGCGACACGGAGCGGGGAGAGCCGCACTTGGGCAAAGGCGGCCTTCACATTGTCCAATGTTCGCGCTGCGGGATGCTGTTCGCGAATCCGGTGGAGGCGCGATATGTGACGGGAGAATTCTACGATCAGCTCGCAACGCCGTTCTATCTTTCGCCCGACAAGCTGGAGAGCGATTACTCGCCCGTTCGTTTCGCCCGGGAACTGCGTCTGTTCAGAAACTACTGCCCCAGCGGTGCGGTTCTCGATATCGGCTGTTCCACCGGGGCTTTCCTGCACGCGCTCCAGGGGCAGTGTCTGAACACTTACTCAATGCTCGGCACGGATGTGGCTGGCCCGGCGCTTGACTACGCGGAGCGTCAGGGCGTGCCGGTTCTTCGCGAGAGCTTCCTCGAACACGATTTCGAAGCGCGCCGGTTTCGTGCGATCACCTTCTGGGCGGTGCTGGAGCATCTCGCTAATCCACGGTGTTTTCTCGCCAAAGCCGCTGAGCTGCTCGAACCCGGCGGTCACTGCTTCATCCTCGTGCCGAACATGGAATCCCTCGCCGTCCGGCTTTTGGGCAAACGCTACCGTTACATCATGGACGAGCATCTGAATTACTTCACCGCCGCGACGCTGAAGCAGATCGTCGCGCGCGAGCCGGCGTTCGAGATCGTCGCCCTGAAGACAACGCACTTCAACCCCGTGGTCATCTGGCAGGATCGCCACTCAACAATGGAGCGTGTCCCGGACGCCGCGCGCATGCAGCTCTTGAAGCGGACGACGCGTTGGAAACAGAATCCGTTCGCAGCTCCGGCCCGCTGGCTCTACTCGGGAATGGAGCGATGTCTCGGCCAACTATTCCTCGCCGACAACCTCACCATAGTGGTTCGTCGGAAGTAGGCGAATGTCGCGATCAAGACCATTCCGGCTTTGACCAACCCATCGAGCCTCCTTACAACTCGGACATGGAAGACGACTTGTTTCCTTCCGGACCGTGGACCGGTTTCTACAACTACACCGGGCCGGAGGATCGTCATCGCATGGATCTGCGGCTCGAGTTCACCCAAGGGCGAATGATCGGAGCCGGGAGCGACGCCGTCGGATACTTCCTCATCGACGGCAGCTATGACGCCGTTTCGCGGGAGTGTCACTGGACCAAATCGTACCCGGGCTCGCACCACGTTTTCTACCGGGGTTTCCGCGAAGGAATTGGCATCTGGGGCACCTGGGAAATTCCGCCATCGGATCGCGGCGGCTTTCACATCTGGCCCCGACGACTCAAGCAAGGCGAGAACGAGGAGCTTGAAGCGACCGTCGAACTTCCAGCGTCAACATCCGCCCCAGGCAAGACTCGGACACAATGACCGGGCCAATGCGGGTCCGGGGCTACTTGCTCAAGCCGCGCTGACTCGTTCGGGCAAAGTTCAACAAGTGCTCGATCTCATGCGATTTTGGAAGGTCCGTGTCGATCTTGGTGAGAGCGTTCGAAACGGTGAGCCCTTCGCGGAAAAGAATCTTGTAGGCCAGTTTGAGCGACGCCTGCGCCTCGTCGGAAACACCACGCCGTTCCAATCCGACTTTGTTGATCGTCCGCGTCTGGGCAGGATTGCCATCGGCCAGCATGTAGGGCGGCACGTCTTGCACAACCTTGGAGCAGCCGCCAATCATCGACATCGTTCCCACACGGCAGAACTGGTGAATCGCCACCAGGCCACCGATGACTGCGTGATCCTCCACCGCCACATGCCCTGCGAGCGTGCCGACATTGGACATGATGATATGGCTGCCCAACTGCACATTATGCGCGAGATGACAGTAGGCGAGGATGTGATTGTGCGAGCCGACCACGGTGACTTCGCCATCGCTGGTCGCGCTGTGGATGGTGACGTATTCGCGAAAGGTATTGTGATCGCCAATCTGCGTACGGGTGACCCCACCCTTCCACTTCAAGTCCTGCGTCTTGAGCCCGATGCTCGCGAAGGGAAAGATTTCATTTTCGCGCCCGAGGACGGTGTGACCATCAATGACAATGTGCGAATGGAGCTTGCAGCCCGGTCCCAAGACGACGTTCTCGCCGATGACACAATACGGCCCGATGTCACACGCGTCACCAATCTGCGCCTTCGGATGAACGACTGCCGTCGGATGAACTTGGGTCATCATGCCTCGCGCTCAATGAGCATGAACGTCACATCCGCCTCGCTCACAGGCTCGCCATCGACCGAGCAGACGCCGCGCGCCTTGCCGATCTTGCCGCGCGACTTCGTCAACTCGACCTCGATCACCAGGCTGTCGCCCGGACGCACCGGCTTGCGCCACTTCACGCTTTCGGCGGACATGAAATAGGCGAGCTTACCAAAATTATCCGCCTGCCGAAGCATCAGGATTCCCGCGACCTGCGCAATGGCTTCCAACTGGAGCACTCCGGGCATGATCGGATGATTCGGGAAATGGCCGAGGAAATACGGCTCGTTCACGCTCACGTTCTTCACCGCCGTGATCTTGTTCCCATCGATCCGCGTCACCTTGTCCACCATCAGGAACGGGTAACGATGCGGCAGCACCTTCATCACCTGCACGATGTCGAGCGACGAACCATCCGCCATCATCTTCGAGATCTCGGCGATGGTCATGCCGCCCGCCGTCTTCTCCGCTGCGGGCGGTGGCGGCGAGAAGGTCTGAATCGTTTGCAGCGGCTTGCGCATCTGCGCTTGAATCAACCTCGCGAGCTCGCAATTCGCCGAGTGGCTCGGGCGCACGGCGATGATGTGGCCGCACAGCGGGCGGCCGATGAGGGACAGGTCGCCGATGATATCCAGAATCTTGTGCCGCACGAACTCCTCCGGATACCGCAATGGCTCGGTGGTCAGCACCGCGTCATCGCGGATCACCACGGCGTTCTCCAAGCTGCCACCTTTGATCAGTCCGTTTTTGATCAGGTACTCGATCTCTTCGAAGAAGCAGAACGTGCGCGCCTGCGAAATCTCGCGCTTCCAGGTCTCCGGAGAAATCTCCACGGTGTAGAACTGGGAGAAGCGGCCCGCCTTATCCGAGCTCGTGCAGGAAATCTTCAGCCGATCATGGGGGAAGATCGACATCAAGGTATCCTCCGTCTGGATCTGCAACGGCTCCGTGATGCGGTAAGGCTCACGAACTTCCGCCTGCAGCGCGATCCCACCCTGCTCGACCATCTTGCAGTACTCCCGTGCGCTGCCGTCGCCGATCGGAGGCTCATTGGCATCCACCTCGACCACCGCGTTATCGATGCCGTACCCGGCCATTGTCGCGAGAATGTGCTCGACGGTCTGGACCTTGGCGCTGCCCTTGGCAATGGTCGTCGAACGGTTGGTCTGACTGACGTTCTCAATCCGCGCTTCGATCTCCGGCTTGCCATCGAGGTCCACGCGACGGAAGCGGATGCCCGTATTGGGCGGAGCGGGAAGCAACGTCATCGTCACCCGGTTTCCGCTGTGCAAGCCGATCCCGGAGTAGCTGACGCTCTGACGCAAGGTCTGTTGTTGTGACACGCCCGCGATTTAACTGGCGTGCAAAAGTCTTGGCAAGCCTCCGCATCCATTCCCTCGGGCAAAACCCGGCCAAAAAAAATACCGCCGACCCATGGGGCCGGCGGTATTCGTGAAAACCAGATGTTACGGCGCGCGCAGCCGGTAGAACTTGCTGTTTCCAGCAACGCCGACTGAAACCACATTCTGCCCGGAGCCGTTGACCTGCGGTGCAGTCCCGACATCCCCCCAGTTCGCGGGAACCAAAGTGTCCGCCACTTGTAGCTTGAAGCCCGAGTTTGCGGGCCAGGACAAACTGAGGACATTGTTCAGCCTGCTGATGGTCAACGCCGGGACACTAACCCCGGTCGTCGACAAGGTCACCGAGTCATTGGCGGCGTTAAGATCGGTCTGATTAGCCGAGACGGTGGCGACGCTGGTAAATGAGCCGAGAGCCTGCGGCCTCGTCACCAGCGTGATGGAAGCGGAACCGCCACTCGGCAACGTTCCGATCATCCAAGTCAGGGTATTCTGAATCTTGTTCCAGCTTCCCATGGACGGCGTCGCTGAAACCAAGGTCAATCCCGGCGCCATCTGATCGAGCAGCGCGGCGTTGAGCGCAGCGGCCGGGCCGCGATTCGTCACCGTCAGCGTAGTGGTGGAGTTTGCACCCACCGCAACAGACGCAGACGCGACAGATGCCGTGACGGCAAGGTCCGCGACTGAGACGCCCGACGACGGGCTTACTGGATCCGCCGTCTGGATGTTCAAGCTCCAACCGCCGATGCTTCCGACCTCGAAGGCAGTATCGTCCACCACATAAAGCGACCACGTCCCGTTGGGACTGATGTCGTTAAACACCGACAGCGCCGTGTTCGTATAAGGGAACATGGTGAACGGAAACGCGTTGGTGGTCGGCTGCGGTACTGGCGGCAGGAAGGTGTCCGAGGCATTCTCACCCGGCGCAGCATAATTCCCGGGGACATAGGTCCGTGCCAACAACTGGCTCAACTGGGGCAACGTGTTGGTCGCGGTATCAGAGAACGACATGGTGAGATTGGTGACCGCGTGACCCTTTCCAGCATCTGACATCAGCATCACCCGCTGGCCAGCCGGGCCGATCAGCAACACATCCACATCCTCCGGCCAGGCATGGGCAAAGTTAGTCAGCGTGACCGTCAACCGCGTGACTGTCCCACCCATGTTGACCACGCTGATTGTCGAGGGGTAAGGCGCGGCCATCGTATTATCATTGATGACGATCCGGTTGGTGTTGGCAAATGTGCGAACCGCCTGACCACCGATGGTGAAGGCAAACGTCGCGAAGCCGTTGGTCACCGCGCCATCGGTCAACTGCAACACCGCCTGCAACCTGTCTCCGACGGAACCAGATGCCGTAAACGAGAATGTCCGGGCGTCCGCTGCACCATTCGCAAGCAGCACCCCATACGATTGAGGTGCGCTTGGCGCTACGACGCCTGATACCGGCAGCAGCGTGGCGACGAGGTTCGACGTATTGCCGGATCCGATGTTTCGAAGGGAGAACGACAAGGTCACAGTCTCACCCGGATCGATGATCCCGTTGACGGTAAGGCTTTCATCGAGCAACGAAGAACCGGCCGGGATGATGAGACTCACATCATTGTCAACGATGGTAACCGGAACGTTCGTAATGCTGCCGAGAGTGGTGCCACCAGTAGGGAGCGAGAGGGCCACCTGGAACGTTTCGGGCACTTCGACCAACAAATCGTCATTCAATCCGATGGAAACAACTTTGATTGTCTCGCCGTCCGCAAAGGCCAGGACCTGATTAGTGGCGATGTAGTCCACACTACCGATCGCCGTGCCGTCGATCGTGCGATAGGTCACCGTTGCCAGACCGCTGCTGCCGTTCGTGCGAACGATGGTGACCAAGGCGTTTGTCGCATTCTCCGCGATGGAGTAGCTCGTCGCCCCCATGATGAACTGGCCGGGGGCAAACTCGTTGTCAGTGATCGCCAGCGTCGCGGTCGCAATGCCGAGCGTGTTGGAATTGCTCGGTTCTGTCAGGGTCATGAGGACCGTTTCAGTTCCCTCACCCAGGGTGTCATCAAAGATCCTCACGTGGAAACTCTTGGTCGTTTCGCCCGGGAGGAACGTCAGCGTCCCATTGGTGGAACGGTAATCAACGCCAACGGCCGCAGTGCCACCGAAGCTGGTCGCGAACTTGACCGACACCAAGCCGTTGGTCGTTCCAGACCGAACGACGGTAATGGCCTTGATCTGACTTTCGACGCCCTCGTTGACGCTGAAGTTGCCACTGCTAAATCCGACCACCCCCTCATCGTCCAAGATGCGCATCGTGGCGAACGGCTGCGCGCCCGGCACTGCCCCGCCCCCGTAGGTGCCGTTCACCAATTGGAGCCCCAGCGAACGATCGCCGTCGGGAATGAAGTTGTTAATAATCGGCACCGCGAAGGACACGAACGTCTCCGCTTCCGGGAACGTCAGCGTTCCGGTGGACGTCACGTAATCTATCGCAGCCCGGGCCGTGTCGTCCGTCGTCAGGAAGTCGACAGAGACGGGCCCGACCGTGCCACCACGACGCCTGACGACCACCACACCGTTTGTCGCACCTTCGGAAACAAGATACTGCGGCTGGGTGAACTCCAAACTGCCTGGGCCAAAAATCGCACCGCCATGGATTCGTGCGACACGCAGGCGCGGAACGCTGTCGTAACTGCTGAATCCACCGCCCAGGATGATCTTCCGATCCGGCTGAATCAGCAGGGACGACACAAAGGCGTCGGCACCTGCACCGAAGTTGATCGTTGGATCATTGCTACCGTCGCTATTCAGACGAGTCAGCCGATTGCGTGTGACTCCATTGAACCGGGTAAAATCACCTGCCGCGAGAATCTTGCCGTCCACTTGCAGCGCGAGGGCAAAGATTGAATTGTTCGCACCATCCACCCCGCTGAGGAATGCGCTATCGACGCTGCCATCCGCGTTCAGTCGTGCGATGTGGTTGCGAGCTGTTCCGTTCACCGAGGTGAAGGAACCGCCGATGATGACTCCGCCATCCGACGCGAAGAGA
Source organism: Pedosphaera parvula Ellin514 (assembly GCA_945872975.1). Lineage (GTDB taxonomy): Bacteria > Verrucomicrobiota > Verrucomicrobiia > Limisphaerales > JADJPG01 > JADJPG01. The sequence goes on along the minus strand of CAMCCU010000013.1, from coordinate 16,288 downwards.
ATCGCCCGCACGGCATCGTTGACGCCATCACCCGGATCAAAGGTCAAATCCAGTGAGCCATTGGAATTAAGCCGCGCGATACGACCGCGTGTGACTCCGTCCACTGAGCTGAAATCACCGCCGATGAGCACCTTCCCGTCGGACTGAAGAGCCGCGGCATACACAGGACCATCCGCGCCTGAGCCGGCGTTGAAAGAAACGTCCACTGTGCCATTGGTATTGAGCCGAACGATGCCCGGACGGCTGATGCTGTTGAAGGTAATGAAAGCTCCGGCGACCAATATCCTGCCATTCGGCTGAACCGCCAGCGCATACACCGGATTATCGGCTCCCGCGCCAGGATTAAAGGATCCATCCAGCGACCCATCAATGTTCAATCGAGCGATGCGGTTGCGATTGGTGCTGAGAACCTGTGTGAAGAACCCACCCATCACGAGGCGGCCATCCGCCTGCATGGCGATGGCGCGAATGGTGTCATTCGCTCCGGGGCCGGGGTCGAAGGTGGTGTCCAGCGACCCGTTGGGCAGCAGGCGGGCCAGACGGTTTCGCACCACCTGATTGAAATCCGTGAAGTCACCCGCCACGACAATGCGTCCGTCGGTCAGACCGTTCGTTGCCTGCAATGCCATGCTGTAGATCGGGCCATTGGCCTGCACGTCCCCGCCGAATAACGTGTCGAGCGCGCCGGCCGGTTCGTTAAAGGAACGATTATCAATGATGGTCAGCGCAACCTGGCTGGGCGTGCCCAAGGTCACGTTCACCGCACCAGACAGCGAGAGCAGGACCACTTTATTTCCGTCGCTCTCAGCATCATCCAGCAGCGGAACGCCAAACGTCTTGCTGATCTCTCCCGGCAGGAAAGTAAGGATGCCGTTGGTTGTGAGGTAATCCGTGCCGATGATCCCGGTCCCCGGAATGGTGGCAAAACTAACCGTGCCGGTCCCCGCGATACCTCCGCTACGGATAACGCTGATCGTGGCGACACCTCCGCTCTCGTCCGCTTGATAGAACGACTGTCCAAACGCGACATTCCCGTAGGCGTCACCGTCTTCAATCACAACGGTCGAGTTGGTGCGCAGGCCCAACAAATTCGTGTTCGCAATGCCACCGACCCGTCCATCGGACAGCCGAATCGTGAAGCTCTCCGAACCTTCAGGGAGACCGTCGGCGACCAGCGGGACAAATATCACCTTGCTCACACTATCGCCGTCGTTCCACGTCAGGGTGCCGTTGGTGCTCACGAAATCCGCCGGACTGAGCGCTGTCCCGGCGAAGGTACGGTAACCGACCGTAATCGCACCAGAGTTCCCCCCCGTGCGCGTCACCCTCACCGTCGCCACACCCTCGGACTCGTTGTTGGCAAACGATGTGGCGGCAAAGTTCAGACGCCCGGGCGGGAAGTCGTTGTCCACGATGGTCAGGACAGCGGTTGAGAACGACGCGGCAGTTCCACCGGGAAGCTTCGCGCCGGACGCGTTGGTCAGGACAAGTCCGATATTCTCGTCGAACTCCACCGCTGTATCATTGATGATGGTGACGGTGAACGTCGCGATGGTCTGGCCAGATGCAAAGGTCAGCCGGCCCGAAGCGGCGCTATAATCCCCTCCCGGTCCGGTCCCCGCCGTCGCGCGCGGCGCGGCAGTTTCGCTCGTCGTGAAGTAATCGACGCTGGCCACGCCATTCGCGCCGTTGGTTCGAACGACCGTAATCGTCGCACGCAATGCGTTCTCGTTGGTAAAGATAGTCGGCGTCTGGAAGACCAGCGTTCCCGCATCGAAATCGTTATCGAGAATGTTCAGGCGCGCCTTCGATCGTCCCAAAGCGGCACCGAGCGGAATCACATCGCCACCCAGGGTGATCTGACCCTCCGGCCGCAGGAAGCTCAGATCCACGGACTCGTCGCCTTCGCGGAGCACGTCATCCAGGAGATGAACATCGAGGTAGATCGGATCCACCTTACCCACGCTGATGGGAGCGAAGTTGTCCGGGAACAAAATCGGAAACGTGAGATTCAAGTTCGTCTGATAAAACGCCTCGCCCCACAGCGTGAACAAGTTGGTGTTCACAAAGTCGCGGTCAACCGAGGCGGTGCGATCCGCTGTGCCAGCAATGGCATAGACAGTTCCCAGGCGACCGTCCACTCGCTGGAGTTTCAGCGAGGCGATCCCGCCGTTTTCGTCCACCGTATAATCGTCCACCTCAAACTCGGTGTTGCCAGGTCCGGGCGTCGCTCCGCCAAGCACACGGGCAATATTGTAGCGGACGCGCTTGTCCGAACGGGTAAACCGCTGGTATTGATTCGGCACATCGGCGGTAAAGGATGGATTGCCACCAATGCTCTTGAATGATCCACCGAGCATGATGTTTCCGTCGGGCTGCACGGCGATCGAGTTGACGTAGTTCGGCGGCTCGAAGCTGAACGCATTGACCAATCCGGCAAATTGATTGTAGGCCGTGTCCAGGAAACTCGTGTCCACCGTGCCATCGTAGCGCAACCGGGCAAGACCCATCCGGCGGGTGCCGTTATAGGAAGTGAACGGACCACCGACGATTGCCTTCTGGTTCGCATCAAGCGTCAGGGCGTAGATCGGGTTGTTCGGACCGTTGCCGGAATCAAAGGAGGTCTCCAGACTTCCATCCGGATTGAGGCGCGCTATGCCGACGCGCCGGCGGGCATCGATTTCATTAAACGCTCCGGCGATCAGCACCATGCCATCCGTCTGCCGCGCGATCGCATAAACGCTGCTGTTGGCTCCGCCGCCGGGGTCAAACCCGGTATCCAGCGAACCATTCGGATTCAATTGCGCGATGCCACCACGAAACTCCCCTTGATAACTTTGAAAATCTCCGCCGATGAGAACCTTGTTCCCGCCCGCCACCGCCGGACCGACGGCAATCGACCAGATGATCGAATCCGCACCGGAGCCAGGGTCAAAAGCCGTATCAATGGAGCCGTCCGAATTCAGACGGGCAATGCCATTCCGGCTGAAGTCATTGTACTCGGTGAAATCACCAGCGATCAGCAGCTTGCCATCGGGCAGCAACGCCATCGACCTGACGGTTCCATTGGCGCCATTCCCGACGACAAACGTCGGATCCAACTGGCCATTCGGGAGCAAGCGGGCCACGCCATTCCGGGCGGAGCCGTTATAGGACGAGAATGCGCCACCGACGATGATTCGCCCGGCGATAATTGAGCTCGCAGGATACAGCGCAAGAGTCGTAATCGAACCATCCGCACCCGTTCCGGGGGTGAAGGTGTTGTCCAAGGACCCATCTGGATTCATCCTTGCGATTCGATTCCGCGGCTTCGTGTTGACCGCTGTGAAATCGCCCGCCAGCACCGTCTTGCCATCGGCAGGCTGCACGACGACCGCGTTCACGATATTGTTGGCACCGGGAGTCCGGTTGTAGGAACGGTCTGGAGTTCCCTCGACGTTGTCTGGATTCCATTCGCGATCCACCGCGCCAGCCGGCTGATCCTTGTAGAGGATCGAAACATTGCAGATGGCGGCGTAGGGATTCACCGGAGGATTTCCACCAATCGCGGTCAAAAACACGATGATGTCTTCGTTGAACTCCACGGCGGAATCGTTTTCGATGGCAATCGTGAACTCGCTCCGACAGCCCATGGTCAGCACAAAACTTCGCGCCACATAGTCCGACAAGTTTGTGATGGTCGAGAGCGCCGGGTCTGTGTAAATCGGATTAGCGAGAATCTCAGAACCACCAACCGGATCGGACGCAAAGTCTGATCCGGCGTCAACGGTGTAAGAGCCACCGAGCGACAGCGACGATCCAACCAGATTTCCAATTGGGAAATTGTTGATTCCCCACAAGCCAAGTCCGCGAACATGATTGAAGGTAGTAACCCTGACCGATGAAGGTCCGCCGAGGGGCAGTAGCACGCTTATTTCGACAACATTCTGTCCTCCAGGAGTCCGCGGATCCCGACCCGGATGTTCGTCAAACCGATAATGCAGGCGCTCAAATCCGAACGCATTGATAAATGTCGGCGTGATATTTGTTGTTCCGGTGAACGTTGGCAAACCAAGGCCAACATCATACGCAAGAATCGCGGAAGTGCTCCCCGCTCCAAGTGTAGGGCGAATCAATCCCGGGCGTTCCGCTTCCTCCTCCGGAGCCGGCCGGGGATTACTCAGTTCAATGTTAATGAAGCGGAAGAAGTTCGAATTTAAGAAAAAGGATGAAAAGAAGCAGTCATTGGTCAGGTAGCTGTCCAAGTTGCGCAGCGGCACTACGAAATTGGTGCTGTTCTGGAAGTCGTCGAAGACCAACGTTCCACTGACCGGTGTGTAGTCACAGAATGGATCCGCGGATCCAGTATCCACGGTTCGATAATCGACCATTACTTTTCCGGTGCTTCCATTTGTCCGGACCACCGTAATCAACGCCCCCAGCGCAGAGCGTCCCCGATCAATAAAATAACCAGGGTAACAGAAAGGGGTGAAGTCGGTCTCGTCCATGGTGACCAAGTAGGGCAACCCGGTCCCCGCTGAATCGATCCATGAGCTGAAGTTGAACTCTCCAGCCGGGCTTACGATCGCAGCGGACTCGTCATCAATGATGGTCAAGACTGCGTTGGTCAGGTAACCCAGCGCCGTCCCGCCCTGCGGATTGCTCAGGGTGAACTCGATCGTCTTGTCCGTATTGACGTCGAAATTGTTTTGCGGCGAGATGGTGAAAAAGGTCGAGGTCTGGCCATTGGTAAACGTCAGCAACCCGCCCGTGGGCCCGACATAGTCCACGCCCGAAACGGCGGTGCCACCGGTGATCGCCCATTCCACGGTGCCAGCAGTCCCCTCAGCGTTGACGACCGTGATATTTACAAAGCCCGGCGGCGGCGCCTCGTTCACAGAGTAGGCAGGAAGGTCAAACCGGACGCCGCCAGAGGCAGAGACCATGCCCCACCAAGTGCCCCACACGCTCAACGTGCCCAGCGGCGAAGCGGCGTATTCCTGAATGGTCCACATGTCCAAATCGTTGACCGGATCCACCACCGTAGAGCTGTAATCACCCCATCGAACGCGCGGATCACGGCCAGCTTTGGAATACGGACCTTCACCGGCTTTTAGCACTCGATCCGCCTGCATCGTATTGGTCGGATCCGAGCTGGACCGAAAGGCATAGGCAGCGCTGGCGTATTCTGTGGGCGAGAAGCGGGTGAATCCGATCAGCACGTCGTTGACGCTGTTCACCGCGATGCTTGGAAACGCATGGGAGACGATTCCGTTGGCGTCCCCGACTTGTCCGAATTGGAGAATCTGGCCGAGGGTATCGAACTGATACCATTGCGCGACCGCGTAGGTGGGGTTGGCCGCCGGAAGGAAGGCGGTATGCGTCGCCCACAGGGAACCATTGCGATACACCACGTTTTGCACGCGAGCATCATTGGCCATGATTAGAGCCGTGGTGCCCAGCTGGGGCATGGAACCGGCGCTGAAGGGTTGCCGGTAATTCCATTGGGTCTGCGGATTCACGGACCCGGTCGCCAAGGTAAGCTGTTCGGCACCCACCGGCCCGGTGATGGTGCTGACGCGAAGTCCGGTGCTGATCAACGAGGTCGCCGGATCATCCACCACGTAAATCGTCGAAAGGTTCTGATCGTGTGTGACCGCCGGCACCATGGTAAACCCATTCGGTTCTTCCAAGAGCGTAAAGCGGCCCGCGCCATTGGCATACACGTCGGCCTTGTCCACCACGTAGATGTGCGTGCGGTCAAAAAATACTGGAAAGATGGTGAACATGTTCACCGAGACAGCAATCCAGTCCTTGTTGAAACCCACGCTCGGGTAATCCACCCACAGCAAATCATTCACGTCGCCATCGAGCAGGTAGCGGAACCAGTTGCCCGTCGGGTCGCTGGTTTGAGAAACAGCCAGCACCACCCCGGACACCGGAGAGAGTCGTTCCGCGACCGCCACGAAGATCCATCGCCCCGATCCGTGATCGTAGAGAACCTTGGGATCAAAAACATCCGTCACACCCAAGGAAAACCAGAACAAGGGGAGCGAAACTGTGGAGAGCACATTGCCGGAACGATCCTGAATTCGAACCTGGCTGTTCAGCACCGTCATAACGTGATTCGGCCCCACCGCGCCATGGGTGTCAGGCGGAATGGTAACCAGGTTATCCGGCAAAGCTTGAAAGGAAACAGCCGGCGGCGGGGACGTGCGGATCGTGCCGCCCGAAGCCGCCGTGATCAGCGACTGGCTGGCCGCAGCGAAGCCTTCGCCGCCACCAGGATTGTTCGTCATGCCGCGAGGGAGCAAAGGAAGCGGTGCCTCGGTCTGAGGGGAGTTGAGATAATTCGTCCAGCCCGGCAACTGCTGCATGGCGGCGACCGCGGTCATGCTCAGCGTCGCTTTGCGGACGGCAACTCCCGGCGATCCGCTCTTCGCCTGCTGCGCGCTGGTCCCAGGCACGCCAGCCAGCCAGAAGAACGTCACCAAGGACAACAGACTGACACTGCCGATCCGCCAACTCTTCAACTTCGACATAATCTCTATAAATCCACTGCGGCCTGCTGACGGCCCGAAAGCGTAATTGCCATTCGTCATAAAATTGTTTTGCAAACTTGTGACCGCAGCACTGAACCCAGCGCCGCAGCGGCTTCTCTACTGCATGACGCGGACCCGGAAATACCGCGAGGAAGAACCAGAAACGGATTGCGTCCAGTCCACCGTCGTGGAAGTCGCCGTCTTGGTGCCGACAGCGATCCAGTCCACAAGGTTTGAGCTCGCCTCCAAACGATAGGTCCGCCCGGATTGCGCACTGAACTGCAAATGAAGCTGGCCGCTCGCCGCCGCCACGGACGCCGTGGGACTGAAGGCGACTCCCCCGCCCAAGATTCGCGCCAGCCGATTGCGAACCGCGCCGTTGACCGAGGTGAAATCGCCACCGATCAAGATATCATCGCTCGGCAGGACGCTCAGGGTGAACACGGTACCATTCGCTCCCGGACCGGGATCGAAGCCGGTGTCGAGGCTTCCGTCAGAGTGCAGACGGGCAAACCGGTTGCGGTTCGTTCCGTTGATCGTGCTGAAACTTCCACCGAGCACCACTTGGTTGGACGAGTTAACGCCCAACGCGAAGACCACTCCATTTGCCCCGGTTCCCACGCTGAACCCGCTGTCCAACGATCCGTCGGTGTTCAAACGCGTGATACGAACAACATTGGTGCTGGCCGTCGTGGAGAATTCACCGGCGACCACCACCTGTCCGTTCTGCTGGACAGTCATCGCGTAAACGGTTCCGTTGGTAATGGCGGAGACGGTGAAACTGCCATCCAACGAGCCGTCCGCATGGAATCTCGCCACCCGGCTGCTCGCCACGCCATCCGCCGTCGTGAACGCACCGCCCACCAACACACGTCCGTCCGTCTGGACGAACAGGGAGTGAACGGGCCCGTTGACGCCAAAGCCCGGAATAAACGTCGTATCAATCGTCCCATCTGTCCGGAGACGAACGACGCCCCTGGTCGGCAGACTGAAGGCACCACCCACCAGCATTCGTCCATCGGACTGGAGCCGGAGCGTATTCACCGAACCGTTGAAGCCGGGGTTGGAACTGAAGTTCAAATCGACCAACCCGTTGGTCAATGCGCGCGCCACTTGATTGAAGGGCAACCCTTCGAACTCGGTGAAGGCGCCTCCAAGCACCGCACGACCATCCGACGTCACCGCAAGGGAGGTGACCAAGCCGTTGGGGCCACCGTCCGGATCGAAGGTCGGGTCGTTGGCACCATCCGCCACCAACCGGGTGACGTAACGATTGCTCACTCCATCGAACGCTGTGAAAGCGCCGCCCACGAGAATCCCGCCGTCGGACTGGGTCGCGATGGCACGGACAATGTCATTGGCACCAAGACCCGGATCGAAGGTTCGATCCAGACTGCCCGGCCCGAATTCCTCATCCACAATCGTCACCACCACATTAGTCGGACCTGAGATAACGGTGAGGCTGCTGGGGTTGAGCAACCGGATGGCGAAGGACTCATCGCCTTCCACCAAACCATCATCGACGATGACCAGCGTAATCGTCTGGCTGGTCTGGCCTTCGACAAAGGTCAGCGTGCCGGATTGCGCCACGAAATCGATACCATCAATGGCGGTGCCGTTCACCGTCGCATAGTCAACGCTCAGGACACCGGTGGAACCATTGGTGCGCAGGATATCGACATCAAGGAATCCGCCGCTCTCGGCAACCGAATAGCTCGTCGCGGAGAACGTGAGGTCGCCGGCGCGGAAGTCGTTGTCCACAATCGTCACGGTCGCCGAGCTGATGGCCAGCGCGGAACTACCCGTTGCATTCGTCAAGACGAGGCTGAACGTCTCGGCCGACTCGATGAGTGAATCGTCCGATACCGCCACACTGAACGCCTGGGTGTCCACTCCGGGGCCGAAGGTCAACAACCCTGACTGAGCCGTGTAATCCTGACCTGCAACGGCGGTGCCATTGACAGTCCTGTATCCCACGGTCGCCGTTCCGCTGGTCGCGCCGACGCGCGTGACGGTAATCAGCACGGCGTTACCTGCAACGCCCTCGTTGACCGTGTAGCTGGAGGCGGTGAAGCCAATCCCGCTATCATCGTTGATGATGCTGAGATAGGCATTCGGAACTGCACCGAGAATCGCTCCCGTGGTGGCGTTCGTCAGCATCAGCCCCAACACTTCTGTCGCTTCGCCGACAGTATCATCAAGGATTGGGACGACGAAACTCTGGAAGGTCTCCGCCTCCAGGAAGGTAAGCGTGCCGACAGCGGTCGTGTAATCCGAGCCAGCCGTGGCGGTGTCCGCCAGAGTTTGATAGTCCACCGTCACATCGCCCGTGGTTCCGCCACGGCGCTGGACCGTGATGACCGCCTCCGTGCCGTTCTCCATCACCTCGAAAAATGGCGTAGTGAACTCCATCGCGCCGGCACCTGCAATCGAACCACCGTGGAGGCGCGCAAGGAACGCGCGGGACTGCCCATCATAGCTGGTAAACCGTCCACCAATCACCATTTTGCGATCGACCTGAACGACCACGGTGTTGACCGCGTCGTCCGTGCCCCGGCCGAAGTTAATCGTCGGATCGGTCTTTCCCGTCCGATAGAGGCGCGTGATGCCGTGGCGGCTGACGTCGTTGAACCGCGCAAATTCGCCCGCCACGATGATCTTGCTGTCGAATTGAATGGCGATGGCATTGACGTCTCCGTCGGCCCCGTCAACCGCCGCCATGAAACTCGTGTCAACCGAGCCCGAGGATGTCACCCGCGCCAGGCGACCACGGGCGGTTCCGTTCACATCGGTAAAGGAGCCGCCAATCAAAATCTTGCCATCCGGCTGGAGGGCAATGGCGCGCACCGTCCCGCTCGGACCCGTGCCCACGTCGAACGTCGTGTCCACCGAGCCATCGAGATTTAACCGGGCCAGACGGGCGTGGCTGGAACCGTTCACCAATTCAAAGTCGCCACCGATGATGATCTTTCCGTCCGGCTGGACGGCGACTGCAAAGACCGTTCCCGCCGCACCCAGACCAGGATTGAATGTCGTGCTGACCGTTCCGTTGGTTTCCAACAGCACGATGCCTGCGCGAGCAATGCCGTTCATCGTAGTGAACGCGCCGCCCACGGCAATGCGTCCATCCGGGCACAGCGCCACCGCGTAAACCGGATTGTCGGCACCCGCGCCCGGATTGAAGAAGCGGTCCACTGAACCATCCGCGAGCAAGCGGGCGATGCGGCTGCGGTTCGTGCTGTGAATGGAGGTGAAGAAACCGCCGATGACCAGCCGGCCATCGCTCTGCAACGCCATGCTGCGCACCGTTCCATTCGGGCCGCCCCGCGCGTTGAAGCTGATGTCCAAAGTTCCATTGGTGTTCAACCGGCCCACCCGATTGCGGAGCGTTCGATTGAGAGTCCGGAATTCGCCACCGGCAATGAGCTTGCCGTCCGGCTGGATGACCAACGAGTAAATGGCGTTCGAGCTGCCCGCCAGCGGGGTGAAAGTCGTGTCCAACGAACCGGCCGGATCGCCCACGGATTCGTCGTCCAAGATGCGGAGATCGGCAGTGGCAATAGTTCCCGCCGTAGCGTTCACAAAGCCGGAGAGACTCAATGTCGCCGTCCGGTCGATGTCTTCCAGACCATTATTGACTACAGTGACCTCGAAATTAGTGGCCATAACCCCAGGCCCGAAGGTCAAAGTCCCGCTCGCCGCAAGAAAGTCTGTAGGCGAGACAGCGGACGCGTCGGCTGTCGAGTAGTCCACGGAGACCGTGCCGCCCAATCCGCCCGTGCGAACCACGGTGATGGTCACATTGGTTCCGCGCTCGTCGGCGTCGTAATACTGCTGGCTGAAGGAGAGCGAACCGTAGAAGTCATCGTCGGCAATTGTCAGCGTCGCCGTGTTGACGGCTCCCGTCGCTCCAAGCGGGAACGGACTGATGAGCTGGAGATTCACGGTCTCGTTTCCCTCCACCGAACTGTCATCGAGGAGCGCCACCGTGACCGTCTTGGGCGTTACATCGCCATTGACCCAAACAACGGTGTTGGTGGAGCCCGTGAAATCCACGGAGTTCACGGCGGATCCAGCAAAGGCGGCGACGTTGACCTGCAGCTGCCCCACGCTGCCACCCAGACGTTGCAGTGTAATCTGCGCGGTGCCTGCGGCTTCGGCTGAGGTGAAACTTGCGGACGCGAAATTGGCCTTACCCGAAGCCAGGTCGTTATCAATGATGACCGCGCGCGCCGTCACGCTGTTGGTCGCAGTATTTCCCAGCGGGTTCGACGAATAGATCCGGGCTCCTCCCGTGGCATTCGTCAGCACGAGGAAGAAGTCCTCATCCGGCTCCACGTTGTTGTCGTTGTTCAGGGGAATCGTGAGGGTCTTGGTGGTTTCACCGGAGCCAAAGCTCAAGGTACCAAGCGTGACACCCGTGTAGTCGGACCCGGCGAGGGCGCTGCCGTTATACGTGTAGTAACGCACGCTGATCAAACCGCTGCTGCCATTGGTCCGGGTGACGGTGACGCGCATCGAGGAAACATTCTCGTTGGTAAAGTAAGTCGCCGCGCCAAACGCGAGGATGCCCTTGCTGAAATCGTTGTCCGTGATCGTGGCCACGGCTTCGGGCAGTGCCAAAGCGGCCCCGAGCGGAATGACATCGCCGTTGAGATTGATGCTTCCACTTGGAGCCGTGAGTCTCAAGCCGAATAGTTCATCGCCTTCGATATTGTCATCATCCGTTATCGTGATCCGATAGAACTTCTCTCCCACCTGGCCGACGGAAATGGGTTCCAAGGGCATCGAGTTCTGAAACCAATTTGGAAACTGCGCCCCTGCAAAGAAGTCCATTTGATTGGTGAGACCAAAGCCATTCGTGGCCAGATTGTCCACAGTGGTCGCTCTCGCGCCTGCCGTCCCAAGCCGTCCGTCGATGCGCTCCAATGGCACGGTCAAAGTCCCGGAGTTCTCATCCGTCGTGTTCTGTTCGAGCACATATCCCACGTTTCCGGGCCCAATGGTGTAGCCACCCACAAGCCGGGCGACATTGTAACGAACCCGCTTGTCGGCGCGGGTCCAGACCCGAAACTGATTGCCGGCAAGATAGGGCGCATTATTGTCGTTCAGCTCCTGGGCAAAATTACCACCTACCTGATGGAACGACCCACCGATCATTACGGCGCCGTCCGACTGGAGCGCCACGGCATTGACATAATTAGGCGCCTCGAAGCCGTAGGTGTTATTCAAGCCGGCAAAGTTGTTGTAGGCCGTGTCCAGAAAGCTGGTGTCCACCGTGCCGTTGTCGAACAAGCGTGTCAGACCCATGCGACGGGTTCCGTTGAAGCTGGTGAACAAGCCGCCGACCATGGCCTTGCCGTCCACTTGTAGAGTGAGCGAATACACGGCGTCATTGGCACCCGTGCCGGGGTTGAACGTTGGGTCCAGGCCGCCAGTGCTCAGCAACCGGGCGATGCGGGAGCGCGGAGTGAAATCCACGTTCTCAAAGTAACCGCCAATCAACAGGCGACCATCCGGCAGCGCCACCATGGCATAGACCGGTCCGTCCGCGCCGCCACCGGAATCATAACTGAGGTCAAGCGAACCATTCTCGTTCAAACGCGCCACATAGCCGCGATAGGCGCCGCTGAATTCGAGAAACTCACCGCCCACGAATATCTTCCGCGACGGCGTCTCGGCCACCACCACGCTCCAGATGATTCCATCGGGGCCGGCCCCGGGATCGAACGAGGTGTCCACCGAACCATCCGCATTTAGACGCGCGACATTGATGCGAGCCACCCCATTGACCTGCGTAAACTCGCCAGCGATGACCACTTTGCCATCAGCCTGCACAGCCACGGACCGAACGACTCCATTCGCGCCAGTGCCCGGGTTGAACGATGCATCCAGAGAACCATCCGTGTTGAGCCGCGCGATGCCGTTCCGCTGGATATTGTTCATCGAAGTGAATCCGCCACCGACAACGATCTTGCCGTCATTCTGGCTCCCAGTGTTGGAATAGATGGCGATGGACGTGACGAAATCATCCGCGCCGGTACCCGGATTAAAGGTGGCGTCATTCGAGCCATCCGTATCGATGCGCGCGATGCGATTTCGCGGGAAGGAATTGAACGCGGTGAAATCACCGCCGATGACGGACTTGTCGTCCGCTTGCACCGCCACCGCGCGCACGATGTTATTGGCGCCGGGAGTAGGGTTGCTACGCGGTGTGGAGGTGATGATGTTGTCCGCATTCCATTCGCGATCCAGGGCACCCGCTGGCTGTTCATCGGCCAAAATGGTCACGCGCGCGGGGAGGCCAGCGATCGGGGGCTGATTGGGAACCCCTTCAAGATACACGAAGATATCTTCATTGAACTCAACTTCACCGTCATCAAGGATTGGAATGTTGATGCTTTGACGTTGAACTCCCACCCCAAAGGTCAGCGTGGTGACGGAAGCAGTAAAATCCTGGGCGCTGGGAACACCGACAGTGCCATCCGTGTAGATAGGTTCGGTGTAAGTCAGTGCGACTTCCGAGGCGTAATCTGAACCACCCGAGGGCACCCATCGACCCTCTTCCTGCGATCCCGCCACATGTATGATGACAGTGCCACCGCTGCCAGATGGATGGATGACCTCCACATTCACACTGCCGCCGCTTTCGTCCACGGCATAGCTGCTCCGTGCGATGAAGAAATTTCTGCCGCCATTGACCGTGAAGGCCTCGCGGATGTTGAGCGTCGCCTGGCTACCCGCATAAGTGCGGGTTGGTGGTAGAATCCCCGTTGGATTGGCCAGTTCCAATGGATCCAAACGTTGATTGAACAACTCCATCAAGACCTGCTTGTCGCCGTTTCCTTGAAAATCACTACTCACGGAGACGACGAATTTCTTGATGGTCTCAAAGTCATCAAAAATCAACGTCCCGCGTTGAGGGAAATAGTCGGCGAACGGACAGCCGTAGGAGGAAGCCAAGTTCGTGGTGCAGTTCTGAAAAACGTTGGTAACGATACAATTCGTCGCGGTACCGCAGAACCCCGTGGTGGAAACCCAATTGGTCTGATACCTAATTGGAGGATTTGCAGCAAGGCTCCCGGTCGCAGAGAGCCAATAGGCATTGGTGTAGTAGATATTGACTGTTCCGCTGTTAGTGTAGCTGTTCGGTCCATTCGTCCCGCTGGTGATTTCTGAAATCACCGCCGCATAGAAATTCCCCGGAACCTCGTCCATCGTGCGATAGTCCACCAAGGCCCGCCCCGCTGACCCACCGGTCCGTGTGACCGTGACGACCGCTCCACGCACACTGCGGAATCCAGCGGCGGAACTGTCATTTTCCAAGGCAAGGAAGTTCTCGGTGCTGAACTGAAACTGGCCTGCAAAGCGATTCGTTGAAAGGCTCAGGTTCATGGTCCAATTCAATTCGAAATCGGTACGCCCGCCCGACACGGCGACACGATACACGGTGCCCGTAACGGCAAAGAAAGTCGCGCAGCTGGAAACGGGAGTGTTGAACAGGGGCACGGGGGTCAGGTTGTTGAGGCCCGTCCCTCGATACACCGCCACCACCGCTTCGCTGCTAATGAGCAATGAGTCGAACGTGACTTGGCCGCTGGTCGGCGCCGTCCATTGGTACCAGACCGTGAAATTGCCGACTGCGTGGTATCGTGGTTCGTTTGTCGAATCGCATGCACCCAAGGTTGTGCCGTTGGTCGAACCGCTGTCCCCTGCGAGCAGGAAGGCATTGTCGAACTGATCGTTGCCAGGCGTCACCGGTGTACTCCAATTCAGGATCACGTTACCCATTTGCGCTCCGCCGGCACCAGGGTAGCCGTCCACTGCGATGAGATACTCCGTTCCTGCAACCGTGTTAATGACTACCCGGCTTTGGAGATTGGTGGGAAGGTCATCGTTGCTCCCAATGGGCGTCAGAGCGTTCAAGTTCGTTCCGGTATAAACCGCCAGGATCGTGTCGAAATCACTGCCAATCGTATCGATAATGAACTGACACGTGCTGGGTGCAGTCCATCGATACCATATCGAAGCGCCACTGCTGATCCCGGCGTGCGCTGGTTCGCCGGTCTCGGATGTTGCCCCCACATTGCTGGCAACCACGCTTCCAAGAACTCCGGGGATCGATTCGCCATTGGCGAAATTGTCGTTCGCAGGCTGGGCAGCGGCAAGGAGCACACCTAGTCCCATTAGCGTCGCGCACCAGAAACCGACCCGTATCAGGCGGGGAACCGTTGGCGCGGTCACGCTTTGTGAAACTCGCTGCAAATTGTTCGTCATAAAAATTCTCACAAGTCTTTCGTCACGCTCTATACCACTGCCGATGTGCCGGCAATCTGAGCACTTCCATTTAATCACCCATCCGCGCGGTTCGCTCAATACGGCCCGGGATCCACTCGCAACCGATAGACCCGGCTTTCACCGGCCCGGTTCACTGGATCCGAGATGGTCACTGGCCAGGTGTACGGGCCCATGTGGAAATTCGTAAGGATCTGCCAGTTGGTCGCAGCGGCTGCCGTCGTCCTGAACTCCAGATAATTGCTGGAGTAGGCTAGCGCGTTCCAGTTCAGGTTTACCTTCAATTCCGGATCACTCGCCAGCGTAACGCTCAACCCCACGTTCTCCGCCACATAGATTGGTTCCGGGTCATCCGCATTCACGATCCCGTTGCCATTCGAGTCGAGATCCTTGCTGCGAACCAGCGCAACGTTGAAGGTATAGTTACTTCCTGATGAATACGTAATGTTTGTGGAACTCAACGGCCCCGTGAAACTCGATACCCAGCGGAAGCGGCCACCGGCAGCACCATCGAGCTTGCTCACGGGCACATTGGCGTTCGCAAAATAGATGGTGAGGTTGGGATTGACCTCGAAGCGGGCGTTGAAGTTCGTCGCCGAATTGAGGAGCTCAATATAGTCAACATAGAGGGCGTTGCTGGACCCGATTCCAGCGAGGCTGAACGTGCTCCGATCACCGCCATCAAAGATCAACTTGCCCAGGGCAAGGTTGTTGGAGAATCCAGCGGGAACTCCGCCCCGGTCTTCACCCGCCCAAAGGTGTTCCACCAACTGGAACCTCGGAGAGGTCGAGCGGAGATAGGTTCCAAACAGATCGCTCGTCGTCGGACGACGGAGAACGTTGAAGCCAGCGCCGACGCTCCAGAAGTTGGTTGCATCCACGCCCGAATCCACCAGCCGGTTTGTCACGTTGAGGGTGAGCGAGCCGGCATTGATGTAGGAGTTGGACAGCACCAGATCCCGGGCACGAATCTCAACATCTGAAACGCCTTCAATCGTGGACGCTGTCTGCAGCGTGACGGTGTTGGTGAATGTATAAGTGACAACGGTCTGGGTCACCGGGTCATAATCTGGAATACTGACCACTGAATTGCTAACGATCAGCGGATTTCCCGTCAGAGATGCCGTGACGGAATCCAGCAAAAATGTTCCGCCGCTCGCGATGAGAGCCCCGCTGTTTTCGAAATTGCGCGTCCGGATTTCATGCGACGACGCAGTGTTCGTTCCGCGATTGACGTAGTTAGAATAGCTGAGCGCCCGATCTGTCCCGAAGATGGAGGGCCCCGAGAGGTTGATAATGCCGTCATTGGTGAAATGACGCAGACCGATCAGGTTGCTGGCCCCCAAACCCGAGCCCAAGGGGAGAGTGATGCCGGTGAGCAAATGAAGGGAATTCCCTTCCACGGCGAACGAGCGGCCAATAGTCAACCCATCCGCGATTACAACGTTGGTTGCGCGCGCGGCGAACTCATT
>CAMCCU010000012.1 GCA_945872975.1 Pedosphaera parvula Ellin514 | reverse complement strand
CGGCCTTCGCTACGCTCAGGCCTCCTCAAGCCCTCGCCCAAGGGACAATTCCATCCACCACATCACCTGTCCCCTTTTGAACTCGCAGCAGTCCCCTTTTGTTCCCGCCCCGACAGTCGCAAAACCCTTGGTGACCAAGCAAGCTGAGTCCTCTACGCGCTCCATCCACCACGACGATAGGCCTGCCACCCCTCAATCCACGCGAGTCGCTTCCCAGTCAATGCTTACATCTTCCCCGTTAACCTCCGACTCCATCGTCCCTTTGATGGCATCCCCGGATTGTTTCCCTCTATGGCGGGTCACACTCCGTGTCTCGAAAAACATGCGCTCGATCTCGAAGTAAATGACGCCATTGGTGAATACCCCATTAGTGATGGTCAAAGACGGACCAAACCGCGAAATAGTCTTGCCCGTGATTCGTTCTCCATCCTGCTCCAGTTCCACCCGGCTGTCGGACCCGCGTCCGCGTCCGCCCGGACCGCGACCTCCAGGACCGCGTCCACCGCCACCGAAGCCTGCGAAAAAGGAGTTCGTCCACCGCCAGACTCCTTCCACGCCATGATGCGCCCTCATCGCCTCCCAATCGAACGTCTGCTTCTCGCCAGCCCAGTCGGATTCAATCTTGCCCTTGATCGATTCGTCATTCCACTTCCCGCTATAAGTCGTCACCACGTCCCGGTCGCTGCGACGCCGAACGACTTGAAAGCCGACCTGATCGCCGTTCACAACGAGATTGGTCAACTCAGTTTCCGTTCCCGCTCGAAAGCTGGTCTTCCCAGACAACTGGCCCTCCTCCACGCTGAACCGGAGCTTAGGCCGGTTCGTCGTCCCGTCGGGCATCACAAAATTCCAGCGCCACGTCCCTTCCAAGGTCGGCGCCTTCTTCACCACTTCCGCATCGGCAGACTGAACACGCTGCAACCCGAGGGCCCCGGCCACAAACACGCCCGCAATGATCAAGACGGTAAACTTTGTTCTCATACGCTTCTCACTTGTTCGACGGCACTGCGGTCGCAGGAACGGTGAACTTCATGGTGATCTTCTCTTCGTTGAGATTATTGCGACCGCTGTAGGTCACATCGATCCGGCTGCCGCGATCGTCCACCGACATCAACCCGAAGCCACCCTCGCCGGTCTTCATCTTGTAAACGCCCTGACTGTAGGGACCGCCCTTCAACGACGGGTTTTGATCCAGCGGCCCGCCGCACATCACGGGAATCGGCGCACCACCGCCCGTCGCGTAATCGCTGTTGCTCCCGTCATCCGCCGCCAGCATGTGCGAATCGCCGTGAATGATGCAGACACCCTTGATGCCGTTCTCCTTGATGAAGTCCGCCATCTCGCGGCGCTCCGTGGTGAAAACGCTCCAGTGATCATCATCCGTGCGAGGCGGCTGCGCGCCCCGGCCACGCTGACCGCGACTGCTGTTCGTCCGCGAGCCGGAAACTTCGTTCGTCCCGCCGGCGCCGCCCTGGCCAAAGCCGCGTCCGCCCGCCTGTGCATTGGTGCGCCCGACGAGATTCGTGTGGTGGATAAAACCGTATTCGTTGGTCCTCACGTTCCGATAAATATTCGTCGCACTATTCCCGATCCACGGCACCGTGCTCATCCAGACGATGAGCGGATACTTCCCGTTCGCCTCGATCAATTGCTTCTTCAACCAAGCCTTCTGCTTGTCGCCCAAGAGCGACTTCGTCGCATCGTCCTTGTTCGTCACCGAGTCACGTTCAGAACGCAGGTCGGTCATGATAAACTTCACGCGGCCAACCGAAAACGTCTGGGAGATCGGTCCATCCTTGTCGAACGACAGCGGGTAATGAGGGACATATTCTTCGTAGGTCAGTCTCACCGCTTCGTGGGTTTTAGAGCGGCGGTTCGCGTTATTGCCGCCGAAGTCATGATCGTCCCAAACGTAGGTCATCGGAATATGACGGTACAAATCCGACTGCTGCGGCGAAGCCAGCACCGAGTCGTACGCGGCACGGAACAGCGCACGGCTGTTCGTACGAATGTCGAGATACTGGAAGTCCCCCATGTGCATGAAGAACAGCGGATGGTTCTCGCGGATGCGATCGAACGTATCGAGTGTCGAACCCGTCCGCGCACACGACGCGAAGGCAAACTTGAACGAAGCCGGACCCGGCTTCGGCAGCGTCCGAAACTCGCCGCGCTTGGACAGTTCCAACTGCCCGCCCACTTCCAGCGCATAGTAGTACTGGGTGTCCGGTTCGAGCTTGCTCAACGGGAACTCCACCACGCTATTGCGCGCCGCCTCAGTCACGACCTGAGGTGAATAGCTCCTTCGCGTCAACAGCGGGCTCTTGCTGAAAACCAAACGCGCCGGCAACGCCTCATGCGCCAGCTTCGCCTTCACCGTCACGGAGCTCGGCGTCAACGCGCCGCTCCACGGGCCGCGATCCACCAACGAATAGGTCATACCGAGCTGATCGAAGAGGAACGAATAAACATCTGTGAGCTCCTGAATCCGCGCGCTCAGGGCCGTTCCCATGCCGTGACCGGTGTTCGCGCTCGTGCGCAGCAAGACCGGCCTGCCGGATCTCGTCGCCGCCTGCAACCGCGCCGTCATCTTCCGCGAATGCGCCGGATTCACGCGCCCATCATGTTCGCCGGTCATCAGCAGCATAGCCGGATACTTCACGCCATTGGTCACGCGATGCAGCGGTGAGTAGGCGTGCAGCGCGCGGAACTGATCCGGCTCCTTCACGGTCCCAAACTCCGTCACGTTAAATGCCCCGTTCGGGTCCAGCTCCACCCGCAGCATGTCGTAGATGCCGACATGCGACACCACCGCGCGGAACAGCTCCGGCCGCTGCGTGAGCGCCGCGCCCATCAGCAATCCGCCATTGCTCCCGCCTTCAATCGCAAGCTTGCCGGGATTCGTGTAGTT
This sequence comes from Pedosphaera parvula Ellin514, assembly GCA_945872975.1. Lineage (GTDB taxonomy): Bacteria > Verrucomicrobiota > Verrucomicrobiia > Limisphaerales > JADJPG01 > JADJPG01. The sequence goes on along the minus strand of CAMCCU010000012.1, from coordinate 23,490 downwards.
CGAGCGGATAAGAAACTCCGCGCACGCAGCGAAGTCATCGAAGACATTCTGTTTTCGGGTGAGATTCCCGGCGCGATGCCAGTCCTCGCCGAACTCACCGCCACCGCGCAGATTCGCAATCGCATACACGCCGCCCTGGTCCAGCCACAGGCGAAGCGGCAGGTCGAACTCCGGCTCCATGCTGATGCCGTAGCCGCCGTAGCCGTGGAGAATCGTCGGGGCGTCGCCGTTCATCCGCGTTCCTTTGCGGCGGATGATGTTCAGCGGAACCTTCGTGCCGTCCTTGGATGTCACCATCTCGCGCACCGCCTCGACATCGCCGAACGGCACGGGCGTGCTCCCCGCGAGCGGAGTCAAATCCACCCGGTCCCGATCCCTCGCCGGGTTGTAGCGCCACCATTGGAAGGGTTCCGTGTAGGAAATGGTGCGATACAAAACCTCGTCCCCTTGAGTGACGAGTATCTGCTGGACCGCCGAGATTCCCGAATCGCGCGGTCCACGAATCGTCCGATCGTTGAAATCAACAAACGCGAAGTCAGACGGACCGCCGTCCATGAACACCAGCGCCAGCCCGCTCGCGGTCGCCCGGAAATCGCGAATCACATTCGTTCCTTCTGGAAAGATCACCGCCGCCTTCGTCAGGTCGGATTGTGCGAACGGCAGGCGAAGAATCTTTCCATTCGGCGAGCCATTGGCTGAAAGCAGATAGAGCGCGTCGTCCTTGCCCGCCTCAATGTACAACGGGTCGCGACCAAATTCCGCGTGAACCACCTGGTCTGCGAACTTCGTCACCTGCCGCCATTGACCCGCTGGCTCGCGCAAGTAATGGGCGAACTCGCCGCCATCCCCATTCGCCACGCTGGCCAGGATGCGCCGTCCATCCGGACTCGCCACCAGTTGAATCTCCGCAATGCGCGGGAAATCCTTCCCCACCTCGTAACGATCCTGCGCGGTCGGCGTGCCGAGCTGATGAAAGTAAACCTGCTGAAAGAAGCTCAAGTCCACTTCGGGCCGCTCGCCGGAATGCGGATAGCGCGTGTAAAAGATCCCTGTCCCCTCCCCGTTCCATGCCGCGCTGCCGCCCGCAGTCGGCCCTTGCACGCGCGGGATCGCATCACCCAGCCGCCGCCCCGTCGCCGTCTCGTAAAAATAAAGCGTGCCCGACTCGCTCCCGTTCTCCGACAGCGACACCGCCACCAGCTTCCCGTCCGGCGATGGCACATACCAATCGATCGCCGTCGTCCCTTTCGCGTCGAGCTTGTTTACATCCAACACCACACGTTCGGACGCCAGGTTGGTAATCGAAGTCAACGTAACGAGCACCGGCTGTTGAGCTGGTGGCTGAAACTTCAGCAGGAACAAAGTCCCCTTCCGCGAACTCATCGAAAAGTAATTCGTCGAAGGTGCATTCAACAGGCGGCTGAGCCGATCCTCGATCCACGGCCGTGCAGCAGCCTTGTCGAGAGCCGCACGCGCCTCCTTGTTCTGCGCCTCGCTCCAGCGTTTCACGGCGGGGTCCGCCATGTTTTCGAGCCACTGATACTCGTCCGTCACCTTGACGCCGTGATACTCATCAACGACCGGCTTGCGAGCCGTCCGGACCGCCGCAGTCGCGACGGACGTCGTCAGCTCCGCGAGTATCACCGCAAGCACAAGCCACGCGGAGAGATGTGGAGAACGATAAGGAAGGAACGACCGCAGAAGAGCGGTCCCGGTGGCGTCCGTGCTAAATGCTCGCATTGTTAATTGGCGCGCTTGGTCAAGTATCTGCAAATCCACTCCAGCCCACGACGACAAAGCCGCCGGGCGGAAAGCTACAAATGGAGCCTTGTTCTGAAAGACATCCGAATCGCCCGCACGGTTACGCGCAACGAAATTCCATGCTGTCGCTGAAGTTTAACAAACCAGCAACAGCACGGACAATTCCCATATCGACCCGCTCCTTCGCGCCCTGATCAATCCACGCTCGGACCAGGCCGACCTGCCCGGCTGTCGACGGCTTCGCCGGAGCGACCCAGCAAAGCATCAGGCAACACCAGAGCCAACGAATCCAACGGCCGGTGTTGCCTGAGACGTTCATCCGAAACCTATTTCAGCGTCTGCAAGAACGCCTGCACATCGGCCAGTTCCTGGGCGCCGAAGATGTCACCCATCGGCGGCATCGGTGAGAGTCCCGTTCCTTCGAAACCTTTCGCCATCACCTTGCTTGGCTCCAGCAGGCTCTCGCGGATGTATTCCGGCGTGCCGCGTGTCGCGATGCCGTCCAGCGCCGGACCCACCGTGCTCCCCTGCCCTTTGAGCTGGTGGCACAGCACGCACGCCGCGACGTGCTTGTGGAAGATCTGATCGCCGCGCTTGATGTCGCCGACGACGTTCTGGCCCGCCTCATCGTCCACGGAAACCAGCTCGCACAACTTCACGTCATCGAAGTAACCGTCTCCCCGCGCGACGTGCAGGATGTTGATCGAGCTCTTGGTGGTCTTGCCGCTGTTGTAATCCACCTCGACGAAAGTCCAGTCGCCATCGCGCGTCACCCGGTCCGTCTCGGCGCGGCCGAGATGATCGTTCAGACTGATCTTGCCGCGCAATCCGCCGCGTCCCTTCACCCAGCCCGACAGGCGATACATCGTATCCGGCTTCAGCTCCACGTCCGCGTAGAGGCTCGTGTCCGCGTCGCCGCGCGTGATGCAACGAATGCCGTTCTTGCCGCCGTGAAACTGCGTCGGACCCGAGACAATCGACCACTCCGCGCCGCTGTTCGCCGGACGCCCACCGTAGTCGCGCCGCTTCCAGCCTTCCGGCAATCCATCCGCACCCGCCGTCTCGAAACCCGCATTCGCCAGAAGGTTCGGTCCTTCCTTGTAAGCCTCCGCCTTGTGCTTCTTGGTCAACAAGCGCGTCGTTTCGTTCAGCCACTCATCCGTGCGATGCTCCGGCTTCTTCGCAAGACTCGCGACGACCGTCTGGATTTCTTTCGTGGTCGAGAAGTCCGCGAGCTTCACCATCGCCGCCTGGCGCGTGATCAAATCCGGATCACTCACCACGCCCGCGCTGAAGAAGAGCGACTTCGCGCGATCGTCATTTCCTAAAGCACGCGTCGCATTGCGGCGCAGCGCGGAACTCTTCGAGAGCAACGCCGCCTTGTGCGTTTCGTCATCAAGCTTGCCGAGTCCATGCAACGTCCACAGCGCGTGAATCGCACTGATGGCCGGCTCCTTGTTCGTGACGAGCTGCTTCAGCGCCTCTGTCGCCTCCGTCTTCTTTCCTTCGACCAACAACCGCTGCGCCGTCAGCCGCCAGAGCGGATTGTCGCTGCTCAATGCCTTCACAAGATCGCCCGTCAATGCGCCTTTGAGCGACGCGATCGCCGGCTTCTGCGCCTTCTCCCACACGACGCGATAGATGCGTCCGCGCGCGTGATCGCGCAGCGGATTCTCGTGCGCCCCGCCGACACCCGTCTTGGCGTCATAACCTCCGCTCCGCACGTTCGGAGTCGGGTTGTGCTGGATGATGAAGTTCTGCCAGTCAGAAAACCATACCGCGCCATCCGGCCCGACTTCCGCGAACACTGGCGACATCCATTCATCGCTGCTGGCAACGAGATTAAATCCATCCTTCGCCGTGTAGCCCGCGCCGACGCGCTGCACATTCATGAGCGCGATGTTCTTCATCGTCGGCTCGCAAACCATCGCCATGCCCTGGAGCCGCGCCGGCATATTCGCCGAGTAAATGAACGCGCTGCCCGCCGCCGCCGTGTAGCCGCCCATGACATCCACCTGTCGAAAGTTCGGCGTGATCGTGTGGCACTTGTTCTCCACGTTGATCTTCTTCGCGCTCATCACGCGCATCCCGCGCGGTGAGGCGCTGGCGGGAATGCCGCCGTAGAAGAGCGGTGCGCCATTCGCCGTCCCGCCGAACTGATCGCCCGCGTCATTCGCGCTGTGACCCCAGGAGTTGTTCGAGAACTGATGGAGAAATTCCAGCGCTGAACCGTCCGCCTTGAAACGATACGTTCCCTGCGCGAAACGCTTCATGTCGCCGCCAATCTCGCCGTTGAAACCCGAGTAACCCACGCAGCCGTAGAGCCAGTTGTCGTAGCCATAGTGAAGGTTGTTCGCCTGCGCGTGCGTGTCGCCGATGCCCCAGCCCGTCATGATCTCCTTGCGCACGTCCGCCTTGTCGTCGCCATCCGTATCCGCGAGGAAGATGAAGCGCGGCGGCTGCGAAACGATGATGCCGCCATTCACAAAGACGAGGCTCGTCGGGATGTTCAACTTGTCGGCAAACACCGTGAACTTGTCCGCCCTGCCATCGCCGTCCGTGTCCTCACAGATTTTGATCGAGTCATTGCCCATGCCCGCCGGCTTCACGTCGTGCGGATAATCCCGCGTCTCCGCGACCCAGCAACGGCCGCGATCATCCCACGCGAACGCGATCGGCTTCGCGATGTCCGGCTCCGCTGCGAACAGTTCGAGCCGCATGTCCACCGGCACCTGCGTCCGTTCCTTGCTGCCTTTCGCCGAGAGCGGATGCACGAACGTAATCGGCTCCGGACGACGCTCGTAGTTCGCGACGTTCGCGTTCGCCTCGCGCTTCTCCGGCTCGCGTTGCGCGAGGAACGTCTCCCAATCTTTCTTCCGCGCGTCGCCGATAGCCGTGAGCACCTTCTCGCGCAACGCGTCTGCCCAAGACTTCTCGCCGCCGCTGAAGTCTCCCGTCACCACGCGCTTCGCATCCGCGCCGGCCAGCGCCTTGAAGTCATCCTTCGGCGCGTCGAGCAGCACGGCGTCGAACTTCGCAATCCATTCCGGCGTCACGACGCTCGCGTCCGACGTGTAGTCGAACCAGATCGCGTCACGGCCAAGGTCGCGCATGATGGCATGCGCGTGCTTCGCGGAATCGGTGCCGTCCTTGCCGAGATGCAGGACGCGGATCGGTCCGGTGGCTGCGGAGGCAAGGGATGAGGTGAGGGCGGTGAACGCCAGAGTCAGGAATAGTTTCATGAGTCGTGAGGGGAAATTTGGTTCAGTTTGACGCAGGATGTCAACGCCACTTCACTGGGGCGCATATGGACACCGCATCGTTCCTAATGGAGGACGCATTTCCGCCGATGCATTGGAGGCGGGAATCCCGCCATCGCCTTCCATTGACCAAATGCCTGTGATGGCGATGGAAATGGCCGGGACACCGCAACGAACGAAACATGACGGATCGAGGGCAGATCGGGATCGATGACGCGAAGGCTGAATCCGCCTCCGTGACAACGAAGCCGTGGCGTGCCGGCCTGATGGCCGGAGCGATGACGTTGCTGACCGCCCTTGTCAGCGGCAGCGTGCTTTTTCAGCTTTCACTCGACGCGCTGCACTCCGAAGTCCGCGATAACCTCACACGCACGGCGCGAGCGGCGAGCACGCTTATCGATGCTGATGTTCATGCGCAGCTCCAATCCCCGGCGCAGGAAACCGGGCCGCCGTATCTCCAGGCCATCAAGCCGCTCGAACGTTTGCGATCCTCCGCCGGCGACATCCGCTTCATCTACACCTGTGTTCTCGTTTCAAACCGTGTCCATTTCGTCCTCGATCCCACGCCCGCCGGAGATGCCGACCACGACGGCACCGACGACAAGGCGCACATCATGCAGGCGTATGATGAGCCCAGCCCGCAGCTGATCAAGGCTCTCCAGTCAGGCAAGGCGGGCGCGGACCACCAGCCTTACACCGATGCCTGGGGCACGTTCATCAGCGGCTACTCGCCGTTCTTCAATTCCCAGGGACGCCTCGCCGGGGTGGTCGGTGTGGATCTCGACGCCGCGAGCTTCGTGCGACGCCTTGCCTCCATGCAACAAGCCGCGTGGGCTGGCGCCGCAGTGGCGCTCGCCCTTTCACTTCTGGCTGGGATTGGATTCCACCGCCTCCAATCCCGCATCGAACGATTCCGTCATCAGGTCGAGACGCTCAATTCGGAGCTGGAGGAGAAGGTCACCGAACGCACCGCGCAGTTGAACGCCTCCCGCGAGAAACTGGAGAAGGAAGTCGTCGAACGCCGGCGCTCTGAAGCGGAAGCGCTTCAAGCCCGCCGCGCTGCGGAAGCGGCCAATCGGACCAAGAGCGAATTTCTCGCGACGATGACCCACGAGCTGCGCACACCCATGAACGGCGTTGTCGGCATGGCGGACGTCCTCCTCACCACTCCGCTCGACACGGATCAGATCGAGTGCGTCCAGATCATCCGCAGCTCCGGCGAATCAATCCTTGGCATCGTCAACAACATCCTCGATTTCTCCATGCTCGAAGGAGAGGAGATCGGAATGGAGATCATGCCCTACGATCCGCGCGAAGCGGTTCAATATGTCATGGACACCCTCGCCGACCGCGCGCGCAGCAAGAGCCTGATCCTTCAAATGCAGGTCGCCGCGGATCTTCCCGGCCAGTTGGTCAGCGACAATGCCCGCGTAAGCCAGGTGCTGATGAACCTCGTGGACAACGCCATCAAGTTCACGGAAGCCGGCCGTGTCACCGTCGAAGCCCGCATCACCGATCAGGCGTGCGGCACATCAACAGGTGAGACCTGCCATGCCGCTCAAGCCCTCGAGTTTGTCTGCTTCAGTGTGACCGACACCGGGATTGGCATCGCGCCGGAGAAACGGGCGATGATGTTCGAGGAATTCTCGCAAGCCGATTCCTCCAACTCGCGGAAGCATGGCGGGATCGGACTCGGTCTGGCGCTGTGCATGCGCCTGGTCCATTTGATGGGCGGAGAAATTGGCATGTCGAGCGAACCCGGCCAGGGCTCCACGTTCTGGTTCACTTTGCCCGTCGGCGCCTGCGCTGTTCCGCTCCATCTCCGCACCGCTAAACCGGATCAGCCACACGCAAAGACACTCGCCGCCTGAACAGCTCCCCGCTCACTGCAGCTTCTTCTTCGCGTCTTCAGGCAGGGACACCGTGGTGGTTCCCACATCCTTGATCTCCACCGTCGTCGTCCGCTTCACTTCGATTTCCTTCTTGTCTTCGCCCGATGGGATCTTGCCGCGAATGACGAACTCATACTTCGCGAGCCGGCCGTCCTTCAGCCAAAATTTCACAGAGCCCTTTGCTGTCGGCGCCTCAGACGCCCGCTTGCCCAGCAGCGCGAACATCTCCTTCGACCACACGCCGTCCAGTTCGCTGGTGTAAACGCCGTCACCATCCTTCTTCAGCGCCGTCGATTTCCCGGCCAGCATCTGTGCCTCATCGGTCGGGCGCTTGAGCAGGCGCAGGCGTTGCACGGTCCGGTTGTTCTCCCCGATCTCCGCCGTGGAAAGCCAGTCGCCGGTATAGTTCACCACCATCTTCTCGCCCTTCAGCCCGATGTCCACCGACACATCACCCATCTCGCCGTGGAAGAGCGAATAGCCTTCCTTGTCCGCCTTGCCCGTCAACGGCGCATCGCTGCGCTTGGCTGAATCGCTGCCTTCCGTCTTCGGCGTGTACGTCCAACTGAAGCCCGATTGCTGGCTGAGATTCTTAATCGCGTCCATGACCTCCGACTTCGGATCAGCCGCAGCAACACACAACGACAACGCAGCGAACACGGAGAGACTGGCGAATAATTTCATAATCAATTTATTTTCGTTCGAGGACGGCGAAGGCTGACAGCCCGCGCCCAAGAATCAATTCCACATCAGCACGATTTACTTCGCCGCGCCCGCTGGCAACGGCACCTGGCCCGAGCGGCCGAGATAGTAAATCAAGTCCCGCACTTCCTGATCGCTCAAAGGCGCGAGCAACCCTTCCGGCATCATCGACAGCTCCGTCTGACGCTGGCTCGAGATCTCGTCGCGCGGAATCGTCACCAGCTCGTTCGCCGTTTGCAGCATGATGGATTTGTCGCCCATGATCTTCACCACGCCCGTCAGGCTGCGGCCGTCCTTCGTCTCGATCTCGCTCGTGCGATACTCGTTCGGGATGACCGCATTCGGATCAAGGATCGTTTCGAGAAGGTAAGCCAGGTCCGAACGGTTCGCGCCCGTGATGTCCGGGCCGACCTTGCCGCCCGTGTCGAAGAGCGTGTGGCACTGCGCGCAAACCTTGTTGTAGATCACCCGCCCGCGCCCGCTGTCGCCCGGCTGCGAATAGCCGGCGGCGTAAATCTTCCGATACTTCTCCATCTCCACCTTCTTGTCCGCGCTGGTTTCACGCACCGCGCCATACACCTTGGCCAGCAATTGCTGCACACCGCCGTCCTTCAAGCTGCGCAACTGCCGGATGATGTCGGCAGTGAGATCCTTCGACGACACCTTGCCGTCCGCAATCGCGGTCAGCAGCGGCTTGGCGAACGCAGGCCGCGAAACCAGGGTGTTCAGCGCGTCGCGTTTCTGCGCGGTATCAAAGGTTCCGTAAGCAGCAATGACCGCTTCGGGCGTCTGCGCATCGTCATAGCCGGCCAGTGCTCGCAACGCGGGACCGCGCAACTCCGACTCGCGCAACAATCCGCGCAGCAGCACGGGAAGCTCCGTGTCTTTCACCCCGGCCAGCGCATCCATCGCCGAGCGGCGCGCAGCACCCGAAGCAGCCGTATCGGCCAGCGTCTTGCGCAAACCGGCAAGCGCCTTCGGGCTGCCAAAGGTGAGCGAGAGCGATTGCGCGAGCGTGCGGACCTCCGCATTCGCGCTGGCCGTCAACGTCGCCTCCACCGCATCCCAGCCCTTCGGCATCGCGACGCTGCGCTGACCTTTCAGCGCGGCGCTGAGACCGGCGAGCATGTCGAGTTGTTTCCCGGCGTCGGTCACTTCGCCAAGCTTCGCAGCGAGGAGATCTCTCGCCTCCGCCGTTCCCATCGAGGCGATGCGGCGCGTGGTGAAGTTCAGGATGCGCGGAATCTTGGTGTCGAGCGCGGCGCTCAAGGATTCACCCGGATGCTCCGCCACCAGCGGCTCCATCGCGAACCAATACATCAGCGGCAGATTGTGATCCTTCGCGTCCTCGTCGTGAGCCAGCAGACGCTTCACCAGCGCGGCCCGCAATTCCTCGCTCGTGGCGCGTTGCGCAGCGGAGGCGATGAAGAGACGCACGAGCTTCGACGGATCGCTCTCCGCCATCGTGTAGAGATTCGGGTCGGGATTGATCCCCTGCTCTTCAATCTCGCGCATCAATCGCCCGGCAATCTCGCGGCTCTCGAACGCGAGCTGAATCGTCCAGGCGCGAACCCACTCGTCGCCGCTCTTGGTGTTCTCGACCGCGGTGCGCGCATCTAGCCCCGCAGTGATGTGCAGCGCCCACAACGAACGAAGCTTCGCCGCCGTGTCAGCACCGGACGCCAGTTGCTTCTTCAACGCCTCGGTCGAAGCGGCTTGAACCCCAGCCGTCGCCGCACGTTCCTGCAACACCCGCCGCGCATGACGGCTCATGAATTCATTCTTCGATGGCACGAGCTTCACCAACTCCTCGTCGCTCAACTTCGACACATCCACGCGCGTCGCCTTCTGGTTGTTGTAAACGATTTTGTAAACCCGACCATTGCTGCGGTCGTGGCCGTCCTCGCGGTTGTGATGGCACTGGTTCTTGTCGTACCAATCAATGATGAACACGCTGCCGTCCTGATCGTAAAGCTGGTTCAACGTCTGCGACCAGGTGTCGTTGAAGTTGAGGAAATCTTTCCCGTGCTTGCCGACGTAACCGGAGCCGTCGCGCACCGGGATGTCCATGTTGAGCCGTTGACCGTGGATGTTTCCGAGGAAGAGTTTATTGCGATACTCCGCCGGCCAGCTCTCGCCGAGGTAACACATCACGCCGGCATGCGCATGACCGCCGCCTGCGGAATCACTGCGCGCATTGCCCGCGTGCGGACCGCCTGCTCCAGCCCAGTGGACATGATCGCCGTGCTGCTTGATGTCCTCGTAGATGTATGGATTCACCGGCTTGCCGCCGCTCTTGCGCATGCGCTTCGTCTCCTCCGCCCCCACGGGGAAATGCTCGCCGCCCTGCCGCTCGATGCGCGCGCCGTGAATCATGTGCCAGAAGTGCGGGATGACACACATCTCCGCGAAGAGCTGGCCGTGCTCGTCGAAATCGATGCCCCACGGATTGCTGCCGCCCTCGGTGAACACCTCGAAGACATTGCGCGTGGGATGATACCGCCACACGCCGGCATCCATCCACTGACGTTCAATCGCCGGTGTACCCGGCTTACCGGGATTGCTCGGGCAGAAGACGCCATGACAACCGTAGAGCCAGCCATCCGGTCCCCACGTGAAAGTGTTCAACGTCTCGTGCGTGTCAGCGGAGTAATTCCAGCCATCGAGCAGAATCTTCGGATCGCCCGACGGCTTCGGGTTGTCCCAATCACTCACCGGCACGAAAATCAAATACGGCGCGGCACCAATCCACACCCCGCCGAAGCCCACTTCCAGACCGCTGATCAAGTTCACGTTCTCCATGAACACCGTGCGCTTGTCGAACTTGTGATCCCCATCCGTGTCTTCCAGCACGAGAATGCGATCGCCGCCGCCGAGAATGTCCTTGAGCTGCTCCGCCGTCGGCGTGGTGGAAGGCGCATCCGTCTTCGGCGGATTCCCTTTGCGCTTGGGATACGTGATGCCCTCGGCCACCCACGCGCGTCCGCGATGGTCGAGGCAGAAGGCGATCGGCTGGCGCACGTCCGGTTCGGCGGCGAAGACGTGCATCGCAAAGCCCGGCGGCAACGTCGCCTTCGCAGCCGCTTCCGCCGGGCTCAAGCCCGCGAACGAAACGGTGTCCGCCGGTGGCGGCACCGGCGCGGCAAATGCCATCGAGGGAGTGAAGTAAAACGAAGCGACGACCGACGCCACGAGGGCAATGGAATGAATCTTCATGGTGAAATCTGGAACAGTTAAATGCCGAACAAGCCTTCGGGACAACAAAGAAAATGTGTCCGGTATGAATGGAGACTTAGCCCGCCCTCACCCCAACCCTCTCCCCCGAGGCTTATCATTGCGCACATATTTACCTTTGGTTCTTGGCATGACAGAGACGCCACATGGCCGTCAGATCATGGAGTCGATGCAGGCCGCGCCACAAGGTCAGCGGGCCGGGTTCGCCGTCGCTCTTGCGCCCGAGGAAGCCGCCCAGTCGCGCGATCCAGCGCACGGCCTGTCGCACGCCCGGCGCCTGCTGGGGCGGGGTGGTGCGCTGATGCACATGACACCACAGCGCTTCCCACTCGCTCTGGCTCAACCACGCGCTGACCATCGCGTCGGGCTCTTCCCGCCCGGCTTTGCACAGCGCCAACAGCCGCCACGCCACCACCAGATCCACCGCCAGCACCCGCTCCAGTCGCGCGGCCGTTTCCAACTGCCGTTGCTCGATCGCGCAGCCGCTCTTGAGCACTTTGTGGAGGACCTCGATCTGCCAGCGCTGGGCATACCAGCCGATGTGTTCGCACGCCTCCTCCAGGCTCGTCACCGGCTGCGTGCTCAGGAGCCGCCACAGGATCGGCGTCGCGCCCCGGGGCGCGCGCGTCTCCCGCGCTTCGATGGCCCACAGGGTCAACGCGGGCTGGCCGGCTTTGCGGCCGGGCGCTTCCAGGGTCACCTCGCGAAAACGAACGGCCAGGGTGGCCAGCCGTGCGGGTTGCTCACCGCGCCGGCCCACGCGCACTTTCAATTGCCCGGCCGATTTCATCCGGCCCACGGTGTCCCACAGGCGGCGAGCCTGGCCGTCGAGTTTGCGGTTGTGCCGGCTGCGCACGAGCAGGTGGACGCGCGGCCCTGCCTCCACCGCCAGCGCCTGGGCGAAGAGTTCGTAGAGATCGCCTTCGCGATCGGTCACGTTGATGAGCGTGGTGTCCGGGCAGTGCGGGGCCAGGGCCAGGCAGACGCTGAGGCTGTCGAGCCACTTGCGGCTTTCCTTTTCCGTGACGGGTTTGCGATGGCGCGCGCGGGCCGAGCCGCGTTTCTTTTTGTCGCGGGCCCACACGGCGCTGTGCAGGCAGCCCAGCGGTTGACCACTGGGCGTGACGGCCAGGGTGCAGTGCAGGTGCAGGCCGATGACTTTTTCACTGCGCGACCCCAGCAGGCCCAGACCTTCGGTCTGAGGATGAGTGGAGTAGTTGAGGGTGGTGGTGTCTTGAATGGCCAGCACGATGGGGTGGTGGCGCGCGCGTTCCAAGGTGGCCTGGTGATGGGACTGGCGGAGGGCGGCGGGGTCGATGTCGTCGTTCTCGAAGAAGCGATAGGCGCCTTGGGTGGCGGGACCCGGCCCGCAGGCTTGCGGCAAAGGGGCGGTGGGTTGCTGGGCGAAGGCGGTGGCGATCATGAGCAGACGCTCGGTGCGGCGCGCGTCGCCGAGTTGAGCGCGACCAAATTCGGTGACGGCCCAGTCGGCGGGCGGAGTCGGCACGGGACCAAACGAGGATGCAGAGGTTTTAAGCATCCCGTCATAGAATACATCAATGCATGAAGTACAAGTACAAACGAATAATTCATCGAGACAAGATGTGCGCAATGATTAGCACATGGACGGAGGGATGGCAACGCGGGCAGCCGGATCTGGTCGTCACCATGCCGGAGGCTTACACGCTGTCGGCCGACGGAAAGGACGTGTATCGGAACTTCGTCATCCCCGTGCCGACGACCGGGCTGCGCCATGTGAAAGCCTTCGAATTCAGGTCGTCGAGCAAGGCGGTGCATCATGCATTCTTTCGCTTCGATGGCACCGAGGAGAGCCGGCACAAGGACGCACAGGAACCCGGACCGGGCTTCGAGGGGATGACGGCCCCGCCATCAACCTACAGTCCACCGGGACATTTCATGAGCTGGCAGCCGGGACGCGGTCCGGTGGCCGCCCCTGAGGGGATGGCGTGGCCATTGCCGGGCGGAATGGACATGGTTCTGTTGATGCACCTGCAGCCGAGCGGCAAGCCCGAACCGATTCAGGCCAGCGTCGGCTTTTACTTTACGGACAAGGCCGCGACCAACACGCCCGCCAAAATGGGATTGAAGGTGTACGACATCGATATCCCGGCGGGAGACACCAATTACGCCATCGAGAAGACGTTGACGCTGCCCGTGGACGTTGACGTGCTGGCCACGCTGCCCCACGTGCATTATCTGGGCAGGCGCCTCGAAGGCTTCGCCCGGCTGCCAGACGGCACGCGCAAGACGCTGCTGCTGATCCGGGACTGGGATTTCAACTGGCAGGGCGACTATCGTTTCACCACACCCGTGTTCCTGCCCAAGGGCACCGAACTGGGAATGCGTTTCACCTACGACAACTCGACCAACAACGTTCGCAACCCAAACCAGCCCCCGACCCGGGTGAAGTATGGCCTGCAAACGACCAACGAGATGGGCGAGCTCCATTTCCAAATGCTGGCGCACCACGCGGCAGATCGCTCCAAACTGGCGCAAGAAGAGCAGCTGTGGGCGCGGCAGGACATCGTGAAGGTAAACCAGCGGCGCCTGCACGATGACCCCAATGACTCCGAGGCGATGGTGGAGATCTCCAAGATTCGTTTCGCCGAGAACGACCTCAAAGGCGCCGAAATCATGCTAAGACGCGCCCTTGTCCTGCGCCCAGACGCGGCGGACACGCACTACTCGCTGGGAGTCTGCCTGATGCATGGTGGCAACCCCTCCGCGGGGGAAGCCGAGTTCGTGATAGCCATCCGACTAAGCCCTGGAGACTTCAAGGCGTATAACAATGCAGGACTTTGTGCGATGCGAACGGGCGGGCTCGATGCGGCTATCATATACTTTGACGAAGCGCTCCGGTTAAATCCCAACGACAGGCTGGCCAAGGCCAACCGCGCCCTCGTGCTGAAAGCCCAAAACCGTACGCCACAACCGTTGTAACCGCGTTGCGAAGGTGACGAAAGAAGCGCGCACAGCAGACGGCACGAACAAGGAACAGAATCTCCGTCCGCACGCTGCGGACACCGCCTCTATTTGTGCCCGAGCGCGCTGGCCATTGTGAAGATCGGCAGCAACAACCCCAGCGCCAGAAAACCAATACCCGCCGCGACCAGACAGAGAATCACCGGCTCAATCAACCGCACCGCCTGATCCACCTGCCGGTTCGTGCGGCGCTCAACGGTGTCCGCGATCTGCACCAGCACCTTGTCGAGCTTGTTCGATTCCTCCGCCACAGAAAGCATCGCCAGGATTTGCTCTGGGAAAAACCCACCAACCGCCAGCGGTTCCGAAAGACGCTTGCCGTCCCGGACGGACTCGGCGGCCTCCACGATGCGCTCGCTGAGAATGGTCGAGCCGGTGGCGTCCTTGCTGATCTTCAACGCCTGAAGCAGCGGCACGCCATTGGCCAGCATCGTGCCGAGGATGCGGCAGAAGCGCGTGATTGCCAGCAGCCGGAACGCATTGCCGACGACCGGAATCTTCAAGCGCCACTTCTCCATCGTCCGCCGGGCCGCCTCGCTCTTGAGATTCACCCAGACCACGCCGACCATCCCGCCCACGCCCAGGAGCAGCAGATACCAATGGCTCCGCATCAACTTGCTCGCGCCGAAGAGCAGCTCCGTCGGCAGCGGCTTCTGCGCATTGGCCAGCAGCGGCTCGAACCGTGGCACGAAGAAAATCAGCGCGCCGATCATCACCACCGTGCCGAGCGCCGTGAGCAGCGCCGGATAAATCATCGCGCCCAGCACCTTGCTGCGCAGCTCCTCGAAGCGTTCGAGAAAGCCCGCCAGACTGCGCAACACTTCCTCCATGAACGATGCCCGCTCGCCCGCCTGAATCATCGCCGTATGCAGCGTTGGGAAAACCTCCGGGTATTGCTTCATCGAATCCGTGAGCGTCCGTCCATCCGCCACAGAGGCGCGAATCTCCTTCAACAAATCGCGCAAGGACGGGCTGACCGTTGATTTGATCAGCGTATCCATCGCGCGCAAGAGCGGCACGCCGGAGCCGAGCAGATCCGCGAGCTGGCTGTACATCAGACCGAGGTCGCGCGACTTCACCCGTCGCTTGCGCGGCTTCGCAACTTGTCCCGCCACGACGCCCTTCCCCTTCACCGACACGGGAAAAAGCTTCCGCTCCTCAATCAAGCGCAACGCCGCCGACTCCGTTTCAGCCTCGAGCGAGCCGGTGACCTTCTGTCCGGCTTCGGTCATCGCGATGTATTGGAATTGCGGCATGGGAGAGGAGTAATGACCAATGACGCAATGCTCAATGACCAAGGGGAGGTCGAAGACGCGGGCAACCTGATCGCTTCAGGCAAGGGCGGATGTTCTGGGCGGCCTCACCCCTCACCCCGGCCCTCTCCCCATTGAGGGGAGAGGGAGTCGCGTTGACCGCCCAGAAGCCTTTGAAAACATGTCGCCGCGTTCGTTTCGCTTCCGAGCAAGGCAGCTTGAACAATCTGACAGCAACGAACGCAGCGAACCACGTCCAGTGAACGGGTGTCGTTCGTCGCGCCCCCTCTCCCCTCAATGGGGAGAGGGCCGGGGTGAGGGGTGAGAGAGGTCGTAACGCATCCATTCGCGCAGAACCCCCATGCGCCCACCGCCGATCATTCATTGGTCATTGCGTCCTTGGACATTGGTCATTTTCTACACCGCCGTACACATCACCACCTCGTCCACCGTGGTCACGCCGGCACGCACCTTCACCCAGCCATCGTCGCGCAAAAGGCGCAGGCCGGACTTTCGCGCGACCGCCACAAGCTGCGGCGACGGCGCACGCTCCATGATCTTGTGCGCGATGTCGTCGCTCATCACCATCAGCTCATACAAGCCGCTGCGCCCACGATAGCCAGTGTTCCGGCAATTCGGGCAACCCGTGCCGTGAATCAGCTTCACACCGGGATCGAGCTTGAAATCCTTCGGCAACTTCTCGCGATCCGGCTCGTACTCCGCTTTGCACTTCGAACAAATCTTTCGCACCAGCCGCTGGGCCATCGCGCCGACGAGCGTGCTGCTGACGAGGAACGGCTCCACGCCCATCTCGATCAAGCGCGTCGGCGCGGATGCCGCGTCGTTCGTGTGCAACGTCGAGAGCACGAGATGGCCGGTCAACGAAGCCTGCGTCGCCGCCTCGGCAGTTTCCTTGTCACGAATTTCCCCGATCATCACCACGTCCGGATCGTGACGCAGAATCGCGCGCAGCCCGCGCTCAAACGTCATGCCCACCGCGCTGTTCACTGGAATCTGGTTCACTCCCGCCAGATTATACTCCGCCGGATCTTCGATGGTGATCACTTTGATGCCCGGACCGACAATCGCATTCAGCGCGGCGTAAAGCGTCGTCGTCTTGCCCGCGCCCGTGGGACCGGTGACGAGGATGATTCCGTGCGGTCGCTCGATGAGGCCGCGGAACAGCGCGAACGTCTGCTCGTCCATGCCAAGCTGCGGCAGCGTGAAGAGCACGTTCGACTTGTCGAGCAAGCGCATCACCACGCCTTCGCCGTAGAGCATCGGGATGACGCTCACGCGCACGTCGATCTGCCGGCCGCCCACGTTGAACTTGATGCGTCCGTCCTGCGGCACGCGACGCTCCGCGATGTTCAAGCTCGCGAGAATCTTCACACGGCTGATGATCGCCGCCTGGAACCGGTGCATCTGCGGCGGCACCGAAGCCTCCTGCAACACGCCGTCGATGCGATACCGGATCGACATCTGGTGTTCGTAAGGCTCGATGTGGATGTCGCTCGCACGTTCGTTCACCGCTTCGAGGATGATCTCGTTGACCAGCTTGATGACGCTCGCCTCCTGCGCCATCTCCAGCAAATCTTCGCTCCCCTCGACCACGCTGCCATTCGCGTCGACAT
Source organism: Pedosphaera parvula Ellin514 (assembly GCA_945872975.1). Taxonomy (GTDB): domain Bacteria; phylum Verrucomicrobiota; class Verrucomicrobiia; order Limisphaerales; family JADJPG01; genus JADJPG01. The sequence continues at coordinate 6,751 of CAMCCU010000012.1, read as the reverse complement.
CATCCGCGCCCACCATCTCATCAAGCGTATCGCCGCCCAGGCCGTAGTGCGCCTTGATCAGCTTGTCGATGTCCTCGCGCGGGGCAAGCACCGGCTGGATGTTCAATCCCGTCATCAGCCGGATGTCATCGAACGCATACAGATCGAAGGCATCGCTCGTCGCCACGTTGAGCGTGCCGTTCGTGCGCGAGATGGGAACGAGCTTCTTGCGATAAACCACCTTGGACGGCAACGCGCGGAGCGTCTCCGCGTCGATGGTCACGTCCTCCAGATTCGCCATCGGGATGTGCAACTGCTCGGACATCACCTCCAGCAACCGGCGCTCGGTCAGCATGCCCAGCTGGATGATCGCGCGATCCAGGCGCAGTCCCTCCGCCTTGTGCAAGGCAGCCGCCTCGCCGAGTTGCTCCATCGTGAGCAGCCCCTTATCGAGCAAAATCTGAGTGATACTCATGCGTCGTCCGCCAGCCTGCGACATTACGCGAACACCGCGCAAGCCAACGCTTCCTTCGACTGTGCCGCCACCGCAACGATTCAGTCGAACATGGAGAATTGGAATGTGTTGGATGGACTTCCCAAGACTCGTGGAGATGCGTAGATCTTCGCCCGCTACCTGAGGTTACCGCGCAGCCGGCGGGTCAGGCTTCCGGCAAACGCGCGCGGCCGGCGTAGCCGGTGTCGAGGTCGTGCCAGAATTCGATGTTGTCTTCATCCTCTTCCCAGCAGAGGAAAACTTCCCGGCCCGCGATCACCGCAGGGAAATCCACCAGTCCACGGTCGATGTCCTTGATCTGGATTTCCAGATCGCGAAAGTAGGCGAGGTACTTCTGAACACCCGCGATCTGCCGGACCGAATCATTGACCAGCGCGCCGCCCAGATCAGCGCCCGTCGCGAGCAATTGACCAACACGATCATCGAGCGTCACCATTTTCTCCTGGTGCTGCCGCAGCTCGGTCAGCCACAGACGCAACTGCGGGATCATCTCCCGCGCCTCATCGACCGTGTAATGTTTCTTGAAATGGAAATCCATGACTCAGCGTGAACCGGCCGCCGGTGGCTTGGAGTTGGAGTTGCCGCCATTCTTCAGCTTGCTTCTCACCTTCTCATTCGGCTCGATCGCGATGGATTTCTGCCAGGCTTCATGCGCTTTTTCGGGCTTATTCAGCGCGGCGTAGATGTCGCCCAGATGATCGAACAGCGTCGCGTCCGGCTCCTCGTTCAGCTCAATCGCCTTGAGGGTGGGAGCGAGTGCTTCGCGGGGCTTGCCGAGTTTGAAGAACACCCAGCCGAGGCTGTCGAGGAAGGCGGCGTTCTTCGGCTCCATCTTCAAAGCCTTCTCGATCATGGCACGCGCTTCCTCCAGATTCTCACCGCGCTCCGCCCACATGTAGCCGAGATAATTGAGCGCCTCGGCGAAATCCGGCGAGAGCTCCAGCGATTTGCGGAAGTAGCCCTCCGCTTCCTTGAACTTCTGGTTGCGCTCATAGGCGGAGCCGAGCTGGAAGTAGAAGGTGTGCGTGAGCCGATTGGTCGCCGAAGCGCGTGCCATGACTTCCGCCGAGGTCAGATACTTCAGGGAGTTCGTGTAGTCCTTGAGCCGGCTGTAGGCGAGCGCGGTGTAGAACTCGCCCACGAAGCTGGTCTGAAACTTCTTGCGGGCTTTCTCCAGAGTTTCCAAAGCATCCCCAGCCTGTTCGGAATTCATCTGCGCGGCGGCGAGATCGTAATACGCCGGCTCGAAGTTTGGGCTCAGGAGAATGGTGCGGCGAAAGGCATCCACGGCCTCCTTCGGCTGCTTGTCTTCAAACAGCATGCTCCCGAGCAGATACTGCGACTGCGGATTGGCCGGCGCCTCGCGAATCAGCGCGCGCAAGTGAATCGTCGCGTTGGTGCGGTCCTGTTTGCGCAGGTAGAGCTCAACCAGTTTATCGCGAACCGAAGTCAGACCCGGCATCCGCTCGATAAGCCGCTTGTAGGCGTCGATGGCGAGATCCGTTTCACCCAGGGCGGCGAAGCCGTCGGCAAGACGCTGGAGGAGGAGCGCGTTCGACGGCTTTTGCGCAGCAGCGCGTTTGAACGCGTCGAGAGCGCGGGCGCGCACGGTGTCCATCGAGCCCGCCCGGCCAAAGGCCACGTACGTTTCGCCGAGATCGACGAGGAAACCGGCGTCCGGCTTGGGCTGCTTCGCGGCTTCGTCGAGGACCTTCAATCCTTCCTCGGTCTGGCCGCCTTGAAGGTAGATTTGCGCGAGGTATTGGTAGCCGGCAAGCGAGCCCGGCATTCGTTTGATGGCCTGACGATTGGCCTCAATCGCCTGCTCCTTCTTGCCCACCATCGAGTAGGCCAGCCCGAGCCTAGCATAGAGCAAACCGCTCGCGCCGGGAACCGAAGTCGCCTTGCGAAGGAGTTCAACGACCTTGTTCCGCTGCTCCGCAGACTTGTCGTCCGGCTTCTCAGATTGCCGGAAGCGAATCATCCGGCCCGACGCTTCGAGCACGAGTTGCTCATTGCCAGGGTCGGCCATGGCCGCCCGGAAATACTCATCCGCCGCGCGCTCGAACTCCTCGTTCTGCTCGTGCAAAATCGCCATCGCATAGTGGGCGTGGGATTCCGTGCGAGCCTTGACGGCGGACGGGGAGTAATCGACAGAGTTGGCGGAGGAATTCTTGGCAGGAGTGGAAGATGATGACGGAGTGGAAGAGCGACTTCCGGGGACAGAGGAGCACCCGGCCACCATGAAGATAGCCGAAACCAAACCGGCCAGACCGATTAGGATGCGTGACGGCATGTGAAAGGATACCCGGAGACGAACCGGACGCAATTCGCCGTGGAATTGCGCCCGGTGATGACTCGTCGCCACAGACAGGAAGCAGTCCGCAGACTACTTCTGCCAGGTGCGCTTCTTGTGGCGATTGGCGCGCAGCTTCTTGCTGCGTTTGTGTTTGTTAATTTTCGCTTTACGACGTTTTTTGAGTGAACCCATAGATTTTAGAGAGTGGTCAGTATACGACTTTGTTCAACGGATATTCAATGATTCCTTCGGCTCCGGCCGCCTTGAGTTGAGGAATCAATTCACGGACAACGTGTTCGTCAATGATCGTTTCCACAGCCACCCAGCCCTGCTGGCTGAGGCTGGAAATGGTGGGCCGCCGCAAGGCGGGCAGGCTGGTCAGCAGTGCCTTGAGGTTCTTCTCCTCAATGTTCATCTTGAGACCGACCTTGGCTTCCGCCTCCATCGCGCCTTTCAGCAACAGGGCGAGCGTCTCGATCTTCTGGCGCTTCCACTTGTCCTTCCAGGAGTCGTGATTCGAAATCAGGCGCGGGGTGGAAACGAGCAGCTCATCCACGATGCGAAGATTGTTCGCGCGCAGTGAAGAACCCGTCTCGGTGACCTCCACGATGGCATCCACCAACTCGTGGGCCTTCACTTCGGTGGCGCCCCAGGAGAATTCGACTTCCGCCTTCACGCCGTGCTTGCGGAGATATTTTTTGGTGAGGTTCACCACTTCGGTCGCGATGCGTTTGCCGTTGAGATCCTTCGGCGATTTGATCGGAGAATCTTCCGGAACCGCCAGCACCCAACGCGTCGGCTTGCGAGTCGCCTTGCTGAACAGGAACTCGCCGACTTCGTGAACCTTCGAGCCGTTCTCAACGATCCAGTCGTGCCCGGTGATGCCGCAATCCAAGTAGCCATGCTCGACGTAGCGGCTGATCTCCTGCGCACGGATCATGCGAATCTCCAGTTCCTCGTCATCGACGTACGGGATGTAGGATCGGCTGCTGACAGAAACGTTCCAGCCGGCCTTGGCCATCTTTTCGATGGTGGCTTCCTGCAAGCTGCCCTTCGGCAAACCGAACCGCAGCTTCTGTTTATTTGGCTTACTCTTCATTCTGCGACGGACGCAAATTCTGCTTCAACTCCACGAGGGAACGGACATTCGCCGGGGTTTCAGCCCGCGTGGAACGGTTTATCTGCCATCGGCGGCGCGGCAAAGCGATCTTTTTCTTTGGTTTCTTCGCAGGGGAGGGACGAGGCGGGGGAGTGGAGTAATGGAGAATTGGAGTATTGGGGGCATAAGTCGCAGACCAGCAGCGGGCGATTCCACACTCCCACATTCCAGCATTCCATTACTCCCCTGCCCCTGCCCTGCATACCGTCTGACGGCCCTTCACAGTCACCCTGCCCTCCGCCAACGCGCGCACCACCTGCGGATACAGCCGCCGCTCCGCCTGCTGCACCCGCTCGTGCAACGTGGCCGCCGTGTCGTCGGCCAGCACGGGAACGGTTTCCTGCCCGAGAATCGGACCGCTGTCGATGCCTTGATCCACGAAATGCACCGTGCAACCGGTCACCTTCACGCCATAATCCAGCGCCTGCTTCCACGCCTCCAAACCGGGAAATGCCGGCAGCAACGACGGATGAATGTTCACGACGCGATTCGCGAACGCGCGCAGAAACTCGCCCTTCAAAATCCGCATGAATCCGGCGAGGACGATCAAATCGACCTGCGCTTCCGTCAGGCGCTTCACGAACGCCTGCTCCGCATCGTCATCCAGCTTCGTCCGGAACTTGCCCGGAGGAATAAACTCCGCCGACAGGTTCCGCTCACGGGCGCGCTCGAGAATCCCCGCGCCCTCGACATCGCTGATCACCACGACGATCTCCGCCGGGATCTGGCCGGCGGCGATGGCGTCGGCAATGGCCACCATGTTCGAGCCTTTGCCCGAACCGAGGATGCCGAGACGAAATGGTTTCGTGCGAATCACAAGGATGTCATAGCCGCAGCCGCAGCCAGCTCACAAGGAGAAAGCCTTCGATTCCAACCACGGACGAACACGGACGAACACGGATGTGAAAGCAAATGGCATTGCCCGATCGAACTGTAGCAAGGCGCGCTCTGCGAGATTCCTCCGAATCCGTGCACATCTGTGTCCATCCTTGGTTAAACTCCCCGCTCAAACCCTCGACATTCGTCGCGGCTTCATGCTTCCATTCCCGCTCTCGATTTTATGGAACACCCGCAATCACCAACGCCGCCGCTCAACACGCTCATCGAACAGCGCCGGTCCAAGCTCGACGCCCTTCGCGCTAAGGGCATCGATCCGTTCAAGAACAAGTTCACGCCGGACAGCAAGTGCGACGAGGCCCGCTCGAAGTTCGACAAGGGCGAAGTCCCCGAGGGCGCGCGCTTCTCCGTCGCCGGCCGCATCACGGCGCATCGCGACATGGGCAAGTCCATTTTCATCGACGTGCGCGACCAGTCCGGCCGCGTGCAGGTCTATGCGCAGAAGCAGGCGCTGGGCGATGACCAGTTCGACATCTTCAAGCACCTCGACCTCGGCGATTTCATCGGCGTGACCGGGACGATGTTCCGCACCAAGACGAATGAGCCGAGCCTCAAGCTCGAAGCCTTCACCATCCTCGCCAAGTCCCTGCGTCCGCCGCCGGCCAAATGGCACGGGCTGGAAGACACCGAGATTCGCTACCGCCAGCGTTACCTCGACCTCATGGGCAATCCCGAGGTGAAGAACGTCTTCCTCCAGCGCAGCGCCATCGTGCATGAGATCCGCTCGTTCTTTCATGGACGCGGCTACGTGGAAGTGGAGACGCCCGCGATGCAGCCGATTCCGGGCGGCGCGGCGGCGGCCCCGTTCAAGACCTTTCATAACGCGCTCGGCTGCGAGTTCTATCTGCGCATCGCGCTGGAGCTGTATCACAAGCGGCTGCTCGTGGGCGGCATCGACAAGCTGTTCGAGATCGGGAAGAACTTCCGCAACGAAGGACTCTCCCGCCGGCACAATCCCGAGTTCACGATGCTCGAAGCCTACTGCGCGTTTGGCGATTACGAGTCGATGATGGAGACGGTGGAGGCGTTAATAAAGCAGGTGGCGCAAAAGGTCTTGGGCGGACTCGTCATTGAGACGAAGGACTCAGAAGGAAAAGTGACCAAGTCCATTGACCTCACCAACTGGAAACGCGCCCGCTACAAAGACCTCGTCAAAGAAAAAGCCGGGCCCGACTGGTTCGACATCTCGCCCGCCGAGCGTCGCCAGCGCGCGCACGATCTCGGCGCGGAGATCGGCAAGGAATACGAAGACTTCGAAGTCACCGGCGCCGTCTTCGAGAAGCTCATCGAGCCGACGCTCATCCAGCCCACATTCGTCACGCATCTGCCGAAGGAACTCGTGCCGCTGGCCAAGCTCTCGCCCGACGACCCGACCACGGTGGAAGTCTTCGAGTGCTGCATCAACGGCCAGGAGATTGCGCCCGGCTACACCGAGCAGAACGATCCCATCGCGCAGCGCAGCACGCTGGAGCACCAAGCCGGCGGCGAGCAGCAGAAGCTCGACGAAGACTTCCTCGTCGCCCTCGAACACGGCATGCCCCCGGCGGGCGGCATCGGCATCGGCATCGACCGCCTCTGCATGATGCTCCTCGGCCAGGAAAGCATCCGCGACGTCATTCTCTTCCCACAGTTGAAACCGAAGTGAACGGCTGAAGGGCGAAGACCTTCCTTAAATGAAACAGGGCGCGAACATCGCTGTTCGCGCCCGGTGTTTTTCCACGTAACCAAATCAGAGCGTCACATCGAGACGCAGCGTTAGCCCGACTTGGCGGACTGGAGGGTGAAAACCACTATTTTCAGCCGTCGGCCGCGCGGAAGCCCTTTATCTTCAAGGGGCCGTTTTTCAAAAGGGCTTGTAGTGCAGACTCACCCCATTCCCATCCCGGATTTTTTCGATATGATC
>CAMCCU010000011.1 GCA_945872975.1 Pedosphaera parvula Ellin514 | reverse complement strand
CGCCAGGCGTTCGGTTTTGCGCCGTCACGTTCGTAGCCGTTGCTCTCGGCGTAACGCACAAGGTCAAGCCAGTGGCGTCCCCAACGTTCACCGTAGTGCGGCGAGGCGAGCAGGCGGTCGATGAGTTCGGCCCAGGCTTTGTCAGTGGGGTTCTTTTCAAAGGCCTCGACTTCCTCCGGCGGCGGCGGCAGACCGACCAAATCAAAATACGCGCGGCGCACCAACTCTCGTGACGTGGCAGCCTCGTTCATCGACAGCTTCTTCTCTGAGAGTTTGACCGAAACAAACGCATCGACAGGATGATTGCCGACCGCAGCAGGACGCCCAGAAGTCGGAATCGCCGGACGCGTCGCCGGCTGGAAGGCCCAGTAACTTCGATCTTCCTCCGAGAGTTTGAACTGCCCCGAACGCAAGCGCGGGCCGACCTGAGCAGAGGTTGACAAGACGAAGAGCGTCGTCGTGAGAAACGCGACAAAGAAGAACCACTTTAATCGGACGGCGTTCATGCTTCGAGGGATTGAAGGGAGCGTAGGGATGGACGCAACGACGTCAAACACGATTCAGACGCGGTCAAGATTGGCAGCGATTCAGGCCGCAGTGAAACCGTATTGACGCCACGAGCATCGAGTCACGCACGTTGAAGTTGAAATACTTCGTCCCTGACTCAAGGATAGTAAAAAGCTATGGAACTCCAGCAACTGCGTTACGTCGTCGCCGTGGCCGGGACAGGCAATTTCTCTCGCGCCGCCGAGCAATGCCATGTCGCCCAGCCCTCGCTCAGCCAGCAGATCCAGAAGCTCGAGGAAGAGCTCGGCGAACGCCTCTTCGACCGCCTGCCCCGCCGCGCCAAACTCACCGCCGCGGGCGAGACGTTCCTGCCTCGTGCGCAACGGATTCTCGCGGAGGTAGAGACCGCGCAGCGCGAACTGCGTGAAGCGCATGACCAGCTACGCGGCCGTCTGACGCTCGGCGTCCTCCCGACCATCGCCCCCTACTTGCTGCCGCCGATCATTGCCGAGTTCAGCGACGCCTGCCCTGAGGTGGAAATCATCGTCCAAGAGGACACCACCGCGCGCCTGTTGAAACTCGGCTGCGCCTGCGAACTAGATCTCGCCATCGCCAGCCTACCGATCGCGGATGATCGATTTGAAATGGAGACATTGTTCAGCGAGGAACTCCTGCTCGCCATGCCACCCACCCATCCGCTCGCTGCCAAGAAACGCGTGCGTCTGAGCGATCTCGAGACGGAACGTTTCATCCTCATGAAGGAAGGTCATTGCCTCGGCGATCAGGTGCTCTACTTCTGCAACCGCCGTGACTTCCGCCCACAAGTCACGTGTCGCAGCGTTCAAATCGAAACCATTCAGGCTCTCGTCCACGCCGGGCTCGGCATCTCGATGGTTCCGAAGATGGCCGTCGATAGATCGGCTCGTTCGGGCCCGATCTATCGATCGTTGGAAGCACCCCAACCCACGCGCGCCATCATCGCGCTCTGGCCACGCCAAAGACGACTCAGCCGAATCGCTGGAACCTTCCTCGATCACTTGCGCCAGTTCGCGCGAAAGCGGACCGTCAGTCGCCCGAATAAAACTTCGCGCTGAGCAGCAGATTGAGCGAATGCACGGCGAGGGTCAGATCGGCGAAAGCCTCCACTGCATCATCGTCGAATCCACCGCCTTCAAACCGGCGCCGGGTCCGGTTGAAGCGCTGGCTCAGCGGACGATGCTCGTCGGCGTCTCCCGACTGCCGGAGCAAACGAAGCACCTTGTCGGCACGAAGCCGCGCCTGGCGAATGGTCTTCATCGCGGCATCAGCTTCGACCTCACCGGAAACCACCGCCGTGAGAAGCAGGCATTCAAACTGGCGACATCGCGTGGGACGATCTTCGTAGATGCGGCAACGGTTGTCCTCACACAACGCGGCGCAAGGTTGTGGAGCTTTCGCGATTACGCCGTCGCCTCGTCGCACCGAACGGACGGGAAGGCCGAGCTTCTTGAGCGCGTCTGCGTCATCGCCGGGCTGAAGCTCGACGTCCCGGAAGAGGACGCCGTTGCAGCACATGCCGCAGGCCAGGCACAGACGGGAAGCGGCAGTTGTGGTGGTCATCGAAATTTACGGTCGTTGCGCATCGCCAAGATTTCCCGAGCGTATCTCGCCGCATATCCCGAAGCAATCGCCGTGCAGCCTTTGGGCTTGCACGAACGCAGGCATGAGGATTACGAACAGCAAACAACGTTATGCCACTCATCACCATCTTCACCGCGCTGAATCCCATGGATGCGCATTTGATTCGTTCCCGGCTCGAAGCAGCCAGCTTTCACCCTGAGATCACGAATGAACTCTCGGCTCTCAGCCTCGACGGCTACGCGCTCGCTGCCGGCGGAATCCTCGTGCAGGTGCCGGACAATGAAGTCGCCGATGTCCGCGCACTCCTCGCCGCAGACGATGCTTCCACCGATACGACGAGCGAATGAGCCTCAAGACTTCCCTCGCGCGTCTGAAGCGGTTGTTGCCTGCGGGCGAGCTGCGCCTTGAGCCCGACTTCTGTCAGCAGTTCGCCGGCGACAAATGGTTCGCCGCTCATCAGCCGGACGCCGTCGCCCTGCCCCGCACCGCTGAATCTGTGGCGACCGTGCTGCGGTTCGCGCATCAACACCGAATTCCGGTCACGCCACGCGGAGCAGGCCACGGCTACGTCGGCGGCTGTGTGCCGCAACACGGCGGGATCGTCCTCTCGGTCGAGCGGATGAAGCGCATCAAGGAAATCAGCGCGGATGATTTTGTCGCCGTGGTTCAGCCCGGCGTCATCACGAAGACATTGCAGGATGCCGTGGAGAAACAAGGACTCTACTATCCGCCCGATCCTGCGAGCCGTGCGGATTGCAGCCTCGGCGGCAACATCGCGACGAACGCCGGCGGCCCGCGCTGTTTGAAGTACGGCGTCACCCGCGATTACGTGCTCGGATTGCAGGTCGCGCTCGCCGACGGATCGCTCATCCGGCTCGGCAGCCGCACGCACAAGAACAAGACCGGCTTCGATCTGCACCGGCTGTTCGTGGGCTCCGAGGGCCTGCTCGGCGTGGTGACGGAAGCGACGCTCAAACTGATTCCGCTCCCACCATCACGCGCCTGTCTCGCTGTGGGATTCGATTCCACGCGCACCGCGACGCGCGCGTTGAAGGAAGTGTTCAAGGCCGGCTTCCTGCCCTGCGCCCTGGAGATCGCCGATAGTTTCACGCTCGCCGCCGCCCGCAAACGGACCGGCAGCAAGCAACTCGAAGGTTGCGGCTCGCTCTTCATCGTCGAGCTCGATGGCCACGCAAAGTCTGTCCGATCTGAAATCGCCGACCTCGAACGGATCGTTCGCACGGCAAAGCCGCTGTTCATCAATCGCGCCGTCGGTCACGAGGCGTGTGAGAAACTCTGGCAGCTTCGGCGCGAGTTTTCCTATTCGCTGCGCGACACCGGCCTGACCAAGTTGAACGAAGACATCGTGGTGCCTCGCGGACGGCTGGAGGATTTGTTTCAGTTCGCCGCGAAGCTGCAGAAGAAACATGGCCTGCCCGTAGCCGCCTTCGGCCATGCCGGCGATGGCAACATTCACGTGAACATCATGCTCGACCGCGGCGAACCCGGCGCCGAGAAACGGGCCGATGCAGCGCTGGATGAGCTGTTCAAACAGATCATCAAATGGGGCGGCGCCATCACGGGCGAACATGGGATTGGTCTGGCTAAGAAGCGTTGGTGGCCACAAGCCGCCGACGCCCGCGTCCGCCAGCTTCATCGCGAAGTGAAGAAGGCCCTCGATCCTCGTGGGATTCTGAATCCAGGCAAGTTTGTCTGAAGTCGAAACGGCAGTTCCACCCGGGCACCGACGTCTCTTTGATCGAAAACAAAAAGGCCGGAGAACTTTCGTTCTCCGGCCTGTGTTTTAGATAGTCGTCAGGAACTTAGGAGCAACCGAGGCTCTCTCCGCAGTTCAAGCACTTGAAGCACGCGCCGTTGCGCACGGCCACGTTTCCGCAGTTCGGACACGTCGGCGCGTCCTTCATAAAATGGGCGATGGCCTCGTTCAAAGTGGCGACCGTCCGCCCATGACTTGAACCATTCCCGTTGCGGGTACCGTTGCTCGAATCAGTCGGCTTGAGTGATATCACTTCCGCGTCCTCAGACAACGGAAGGTCAGACACCGGCCGGTTTACTTTTTTTTTCAGCTCATCAATGAGACCAGGCATCGCGAGTTCAGGTTGATTCGTGACCGGAGCGTTGATCTGGCGATAGCCGGGGATGAACTGGAAGCCCATCCAGCGGAAAACGTAATCGGTGATCGAGCTGGCATTCCGGATGTCCGGGTTTTTGGTGTAGCCGCTCGGCTCGAAACGCTGATGCGCGAACTTGCGGACGAGCGCATCCAGCGGCACGCCATACTGCAAGGCCATGCTGGTGAGTGCGCCGATGCTGTCCATCAAACCGCCGATGGTGGAACCTTCCTTCGCCATGGTGACGAAGAGCTCGCCCGGCTGACCATCCTCAAACAAACCGACGGTGAGGTAGCCTTCGTGGCCCGCGATGTCGAACTTGTGAGTGAACGCCGTGCGCGTATCCGGCAACCGACGACGGAGCGGCAAGCCCGCCTGCTCGCGCAGCTTGATGACTTCGTTCTCGAGTTCCAAGATGCGCACATCCAGAGCCGCAGTGTCAGTGCCCGAAGAAACTACGGCTGCGGTTTTGTCGCCGCCGTCATTGGTCTTCTTCGTGTTGAGCGGCTGGCTCCGCTTGGAGCCGTCGCGGTAAACAGCGACGCATTTGAGACCCATCTTCCAAGCCTGCACATAGGCGTCACGGATGTCCTTCACCGTCGCCTCGTTCGGCAGATTGACGGTCTTGGAGATCGCGCCGCTGATGAACGGCTGCGCCGCCCCCATCATTTTCAAGTGCGCCATGTAGTGAATGCTGCGCTTGCCCTTGAATGCTTTGAACGCGCAATCGAACACGGCCAGATGCTCGGACTTGAGGCCGCTGCAGAGGATCGCGCCGTCTTCGCTGGTGACGTCCTCGATGGTGTCGTGCTTCTCAATGTGCGCGACGATGGCGGCGATCTGGCTGTCACTGTAGCCGAGGCGATTGAGTGCTTCGGGCACAGTGCGATTTACGAGCTTCAACATGCCGCCACCGGCGAGCAGTTTGTACTTCACCAGGGCGATGTCGGGTTCCACGCCAGTAGTGTCGCAGTCCATGAGGAAGGCGATCGTTCCAGTCGGCGCGAGCACGGTGACCTGCGCGTTGCGATAGCCATGCTTCCGGCCTTTGGCGAGAGCGCTGTCCCAGGTGCGGAGGGCTTCCTCCTTGAGATAGTTGAACTCGCGGCTGGGCTGAATGGTTTCCACGGCGTCGCGGTGCTGCTTCACCACGCCGAGCGTGGATTCGACGTTGTCCTTCGTGATCGGCTTGCTCACGCCGGAGCAACGCGCGTCCTTGTAACCCTTAAAGGCACCCATGTTCGCCGCGATGTCGGCGCTCTGCTCATAGGCTTCACCCGTCATGATGGACGTGATGGCGCCGGCGAGCGCACGGCCTTCGTCGCTGTCGTAAGCCAGGCCGTAGCTCATAATGAGCGAGCCGAGGTTCGCGAAGCCGAGACCGAGCGTGCGGTAGATGTGCGAGTTCTCGGCGATGATCTGCGTGGGATAGCTCGCGTTATCGACGACGATTTCCTGCGCGGTGATGTAGATGCGCACGGCGGCCTTGAAGCGCTCGACATCGAACGTGGTGTCATCGCGCTTGAACTTCATGAGGTTCAGCGACGCGAGATTGCAGGCAGTGTTGTTGAGGAAGACGTATTCGCTGCAAGGGTTGGTCGAGTGAATCGGCTCCGTGCCTTTGCAGGTATGCCATTTCTGGATCGCGCCGTCGTATTGCAAGCCGGGGTCGCCGCAAATCCAGGTGCCTTGCGCGATTTTGTCGAGCAACGTCGAGGCGTCCTTCTTCTGGAGCGGCTTGCCGTTGACGGTCTTCGTCCACCATTCCTTGCCGTCCATCGCAGCCTGCATGAACTCATCGCTCACGCGCACGGACAGGTTTTCATTCTGATACATGACGCTGCCGTAGGCATCGCCATTATAGGAACCGTCGTAGCCCTGCTCGATGAGCGCCCAAGCCTTCTTCTCTTCCCGCTGCTTGGCATCGATGAATTCCTCGATGTCACCATGCCAGTCGCGCAGCGTGTTCATCTTGGCCGCGCGACGGGTCTTGCCGCCGCTCTTCACGACGTTCGCGACCTGGTCATAGACCTTGAGGAAGCTCATCGGGCCGCTCGGACGACCACCGCCGCTCAGCTTCTCGCGACTGGAACGGATGGGCGACAAGTCGGTGCCGGTGCCGGAACCATACTTGAAGAGCATCGCCTCGGAGTAAGCGAGGTGCATGATGCTTTCCATGTTGTCATCCACGGACTGGATGAAACACGCACTGCCCTGCGGATATTCGTACTGCGTCGCGGCGCGTTCGCCGACGTTCTTGGTCCGGTTGTAGAACCAGTTGCCCTTCGCAGATTCCTTGCCGACACCGTACTCGTGATACAGACCGACGTTGAACCACACGGGCGAGTTGAAGGCGCCGTATTGGTTTACACACAACCAAGTGAGCTCGTTGTAGAACGTTTCACCGTCCGCCTTGCTGAAGTAACCATCCTTCACGCCCCAGTCGGCAATCGTACGCGTGACACGATGGATGAGCTGGCGCACGGACGTTTCGCGCTCGGAGGTGTGTTGTTCGCCGTAAAAGTATTTGGAGACGACGACCTTGGTCGCCAGCACGGACCATGACTTCGGCACTTCGACGTTTTCCTGCTTAAAGATCACCTTGCCGGCGTCATCGGTGATTTCGGCGGTGCGCTTGTCCCATTCGATCTGGTCGAAAGGGCTCACTTTGGCGTCGCTAAAGACGCGTTCAATACGGAGCGACTTCTTCGAGGCGGGGCTCTTTGAAGCAGCGGAGGCAACTACACGGCCGGAACGGCGGCGGGCAGCAGGAGCGGATGGCGAAATCTGGTTACGAGCGTCTATCATTGTGGGCCTTTCGAATCCCTTCGGGATGGCTAAAACTTTTCTTCGTCTTGCTAAAACATTACCCAACCCGCTGGCTTGACGACAACGGGCCGGAAATCCGGTGGTTACACCTGACCTAACGACGTTTCCGGCAAAGCTGACTTTACACCGGAGACCCCATTACGTTGAGGCGCGTCGGTGACCGTAGCACTACATATAGTGGTGACAAGAAATTTTTACAGGAAAGTTGCTCCGTATTTGTTCGCACTGAAAAGAGCTTCGTTTCCTTCAGAAATACCTGCCATTTTGAGAGGTTATTCACAAGCGACAGCCCGTCACAATGAGCACAACTTCGCCCCCGGTTTCGCTCCCAAAAGGCAGAACCTTCTCGTTTTCCAACTCGGCGGGCCCGCCATGCTCCCAAAGAGAGGTCGCCGGGCAATCGCCTGTTGCGCATCCGCCGTAGCGTGACATAAGTTCCGCACGTGAAGCTCTCCGTCAAAAGTGACTATGCCGCCCGAGCCGTAATCGGGCTCGCAAAACATTACCCGACCGGTGCAGCTCTCAAAGTCGAGGACCTCGCCGCCGAGAGCAGCACGCCGGCGAATTACCTCGTGCAAATCCTCATCGAGCTCAAGTCTCGCCACATCGTGAAGAGTATTCGCGGCAAGGAAGGCGGCTATTTGTTGGCGCGGCCACCCGCTGAGATTTCGCTCGGAGACGTGCTGCGTTGTGTGCACGGCCGTGTGTTCGATCCCCCCGCCCTACACGATGCTCATTGCCCCGCCGAACTGCGCGCTGCGTGGAAGAAACTCCAGACCGCCCTCGACGAAACGGCTGATGGAATCACGTTCCAGAAGCTGCTGGATGAAGGCGCAGACAAAGCCAAGATGTACTACATTTAGTAAAACGGACCTCTTACAAACCCGTCCCGCACTATGGCACGACCATCACTTTGCATTTGAAGCACGTCGTCTCGCGTCGTTCGGCTCACAAAACATGGAAATCAAGACAACGAGGCAAGGACTGCGACTAGTGGAGCACGGGGTCGTGATCAGCGAACTGCGAACCTCGCCGGGGCCGACTCACAGCGTTTTCGACGTGCTCGCCACGCTCGCCAGCATTCTACATCCGGCAGGACGCATCGGCCTGCTCGGCTTTGCCGGCGGCGGGATGATGGCACCACTGAAATCTCTCGGAGTCGATGCAACCATCGAAACCGTTGATCTGGATCGCACCGGCTACGATCTCTTCGTCCGCCATTGTGAGAAATGGCCAGGGCCGGTGAAATGGCATCACGGCGACGCCGTCACCTGGCTGCGCCGGCAACGCCAGACGTTCGCGATGCTGATTGAAGACCTGTCCGTGCCGACGCAGGGCGACGTGATCAAACCCGCCGTCAGTTGGAGCGTGTTGCCCAAACTGATCCGCTCACGACTCAAACCGGGCGGAGTCGCAGTCTTCAACCTGATGCTTCCTCCCGGCGGCACGTGGAATCCCGATCTCCGACGGATCGCAGGCATGTTCCGTGAAGCGCACACGGTTGACTTTGATGAGTTCGAAAATCGAATCCTCATTGCTGGCGACGCGTTGCCTTCCGCTCGCGAGCTTGGGCGAACACTGCGAATTGCACTTCGCAAACTTCGTTCACGCCAGGCGGAACGGATCCATCTGCACAGCGTTTAGCTCCTTTCGAAAACCACCTCACCGCTCGCCGTTCGCTGACGCGGGATCCGCTCCAAGAAATTCAAGCGCGCGTCGTTCGCTGTAGTATTCGCCATGGCGCAATCCGCCACCGGCGAAACCTACATGCCCACCATTGATCGGTGTCTCCAAGTGCAGCCAGCGGTGAGCGGCTGCGATCTCCCTTGGGAAACATTCTTGGGCAAGAAACGGATCATCGAGAGAATTTAGCAGCAGCGCGGGACACTGAATCGCCGGGAGAAAGGCAAGCGCGCTGCACCGTGCCCAGTAATCCTCAGCGTCGCGATACCCGTGAATGGGAGCCGTGTAACGATCATCGAAATGCCGGAACGTCTTGAGCCGCTCATAGCCCGCGTCGTTCATCTCGACCGGAAAGCGCGCCTGCTTGGCTTGAAGCTTCTGCCGGAGACTCACCAGGAAACGCCTCATGTATGGTGCGTTGATCCGACGTGCCATCGTCTCGCACGCCGCCTTCAAATCACATGGAACCGAAATCCCAACGCCACCCACCAGCCACGCGGGAATATTCGCACCCAGTTCACCCAGGAGCTTCATGACCATGTTCCCACCCAGACTGAAACCGACCACCCCCACCCGGTCGTAACCCGCACGATTCACATGCTGGACGATGTGCAGAAGATCGTCGGTAGCACCGCTGTGATACGAACGGAGCAGCCGGTTTGGCTCGCCGCTGCACCCGCGAAAGTTCATCGCGGCGACATCCCAACCGCGCCCGTTGAACGCGCGCGCCATGCCTCTCACGTAGGCTCCGTCGGATGAACCCTCCAGTCCGTGAGCGATGACCAGCGCGCTCTTTCCTTGAACCCGTGACCAGTCCACGTCCAGGAAGTCTCCATCCTCCAGCTCGATTCGCTCCCGGATATAACGCACCTCCGGAACCCGCCGAAATGCGACCGGGTAGATGGTGTGCGCATGGCCATTGCGCAGAAACCACGGCGCACGATAGCTCGACGGGATGATGGGCACCGGGATTTGCTAGCGGCCAGAGGCCAGCGCGTCAACGCACGACACTTCGCTCCATAACAAAAAAGGCGCCCTCGCGGGCGCCGAAAATACTCCTGCAGGTCTGGCGAAATTACTTAGTCGCCACGAGCTTGACCGCGAGCCGGGATTTCCTGCGGCTGGCTTTGGACTTGTGGACCACACCTGACTTGGCCGCCTTGTCGAAGGCCGAGCTCAGCTTGCGAAAGGCGTCGGTGGAGACATCCTTCTTGCCACCCTTGAGGGCTTCCGCGTAAGCCCGTTCCAGCGTCTTGAGACGGGACTTGACGCTGCGGTTTTGGAGTCTCTTGCGTGCGCTATTGCGCATCCGGCGTTCGGCGGATTTTGTATTCGGCATAGATCGGTAGTCAGTTCTTAATTTAAAGGCGGGCAGCCTATCGAATTGCCCCCTGTTGTCAACGGCGAGCTTTATCGAAATTACCCCACGAACCTTTGATGGCCGACAAACGTGACGTGCATTCTGGCAAAAATGGGTTCGCTCTCGCCGTTCACGCTGTTAACCTGCGACGCATAAATATGAGCGCGATTGCATTGCCTGTTGACTTCACCGACCCGATTAACGCGAGCATTCTCGAAGTGTCGGAAGATCGAATCCAAGGATTTCAACGTGATCCGCTTGGCGAGATTTCGCGAATATCCGGCGTGGAGCTTCCGGTGGTGATCGAGAGGATTCAAGCCATGCTGAAGGCGGGCAACATCCGCCGCGTCCGCCAGACCTTGCTGGCGACGAACCTTGCGCAAGGCGCGCTCGTAGCCTGGCAGGTGCCGGAGGCCAAGCTCAATGCAGCGTTCGACTGGATGTTTCAAAAGGACATCTTCAGCGGCCATGTGGTCACGCGTTCGACGGACACCGCGACCCAGGGGGCGAACTACCGGCTTTGGACAACGTTGAAGGTGCCGCAAGGCTATTCGTTAAGCCGGCATTGCGAGTTCCTGTCCACCCGCACCGGAGCTGAGAAATTTGTCCTGCTCCCCGCCAAACGCTTGTTTGCCCTCGGAGTGGGACACATCAGACGGCGCGGGATGGAACCGGGCAGCAAGGCGGATGCTCCGGCGGAAGTCACCGAGGTCACCACCATCACACTAAACGAACTCGAATGGCGCATCCTTGAAGCGGTCAAGCGCGAGTTCGAGGCTCACGAGCTGGTGCCAAACATCTGGGAGGCGCGCGCGCGCGAAGCCGGGGTGCCGCTGCAAACGTTCCTCGAGGTGGCGGAGGACTTTAATCGGCGAAAAATCATCGGCCGCTTCTCTACCTTCCTCGAACACGTCAAACCCCACACCGACGGCGAACGCGTCACGCGGTTCAACGCCCTGTTTCACTGGGCGGTCCCTCCAGGACGCGAGCTACAGGCTGGCGCAGAAGTTGGGCGCCATCACATCATGACGCACGCCTACTGGCGCGAGGGCGGACCGGAATTTCGCAACGTGAACATCATGGGAGTGGCCCACGGGACGGACAAGCAACTGGTCCTGGCGCACAAGGCGGCGATCGATGAGCACTTGAAACAGTGCGGGATCGACATCTCCTATACCAATGTGTTTTGGGGAGGGCGCAGCGAGATCAAGCCGAGTGAAATCTCGCCGTTCGCCTATCGCGCATGGTGCCAGTCCATGGGTGTCGATCCCGAGACTATGCGCGCCTGACGAACGCCATCGCCGTGAAGGCTCCAACCTTTCACGGTTTTCCCGACCGCGTGTTTCAGGCGCGACACAATATTTGCGGCAGGACGGAATTGGGCTTTACTCGCGACGGCTCTCACTTAACCTGCGCCTCGAAATGAAACGTATCCTCGTAGTAGAGGACGACGACGCCATTCGGAGGAGCTTGGAGAAAGTGCTCGCGAAGTCTGGGTTTGTTGCGGTGGAAGCCGCAAATGGTCGGGAGGCCCTGGCGGCCTACCAGCCCGGACAATTTGACGCCGTGGTCCTAGATCTCATCATGCCTGATGTTGAAGGCTTGGAAACCCTGCAAACCCTCCGACGCATCTCACCGGATGTCCGGGTGCTGGCCATCTCGGGAGGGGGCCGCGTGTCGGCCACGTGTTACCTCGACATGGCCCTCAAGTTCGGCGCTCAGGAGGCCCTTGCCAAACCGTTCACCGCCGAGACATTCATCGCAGCTTTGAACCGTGTGCTAAGCCCGTCCACTCCCGCGACGGCAGCAGACCCGGCACACTCGGCGACGGAACGTGATACCCCGCCGGGTGCCAGAATGTAGTGGCGGAAATCGCGTGCGGAATCCGGCCCGGTCGGGCAGCGGGACATTTTTTGAAGTCATGATTGCTCGTTTGTTACCTGCCCAACTGTCGAAGCGCGGGGGGAATGTTCACCCCGTCCGCCTGATCTCCTCCATGCCCAAACCCTCGGGCACCGCTCGTCACTGGCTCACGCGGTTCGCTCTCGCAATTCTCCTGACGGGGCTGATCGCCACGGCGACCGGCGCGACCCGCCAGCTCACCACGGCGAAGGATGTGGTGGCACTCAGCTCAGACGAAGCCGCAAAACGCCACCCCGTCCGGCTTCGAGGCGTCGTCACGTTCTCCAATGAGGAGAAGAGAACCCTCTTCATTCAGGACAACACGGGCGGCGTGTTCGTTGATTGTGGACGTCCGTTTCCTTCTGCTGAATCCGGCAGCCTGGTTGAGGTAATTGGTTACTCCGATGTCGGCCGGTATAAATCGATCGTCGGACTTGTCTCACTCACTGTGCTCGGCAAGGGCGATTTCCCCCGCAACAACCCCGCCACACTCGCCGAGCTTTGGACCGGGAAGCACGATTGCGATTGGGTCACCGTCCGCGCGCACGTCCGAAGCCACGAGATAGACAGAAAGCTGACCGGTCTCAACCTGGCCGACGGCAGCTCATCCGTCGACGCCTGGGTCAACGATTTCCCCGCCGACTGGTTGCCCAAGCTGGACTTCGCCGAGGTGGAACTCAGTGGACCCACCAGCGTCGCCGTCAGCGACGACGGAAAAATCATCGGGATCGGCCTTTGGCTCCCGGATACGAACCGGTTTCGCATCTTGCGAACGGGAGCCGAAGTTGTTGCCAGCCTGCCAGAGCGGACCGTTCAATCCATCGTGGATACCAATACACCTCTGGATCCGACCCGCCCCGTCCGCGTCCGAGGCACCGTCACCCACGCCTCCCTACGATTTGGCGTAAAGGTTCAGGATGGAGCCATGGGACTGACTGTCCTGAACTTCGACCAACCCCTTCCGTCCATCGGGCGTCAGATCGAAGTCATCGGCTGGCCGCAACGTAATGAACGAGCCACGCAAATTCTAAGCGGTCGGATGAGGGAGATCGGCGACGGCAAAACTCCCGCTCCGCTTCCAGTTTCCATTGCAGACGCGTACCGTCGAACGGGCGAAGGCACCGTTGTCACGATGGAAGGCCTGCTGCGCCATCGGATGGTGGCGGACCGGGGTAACATCTGGATCCTGGAACAAGGCGGCAACTACTTCGAAGCGGTTCTTCCATCAGGAATGGAGGATGCCCGAAATCCCATGGTGATTGCCGGCACTTCTGTGCGATTGACCGGCGTCCTGCTGGCCAACGATCCGACGGCAGACAAACCGAATGAGCCTTCCGTTCTCCTGCGCTCCACTGCGGACATTGAAATCCTCTCCGCCCCGCCGTGGCCGGCGCAGCGGGTGCTCATCGTCATCTCCATCACGCTCGCCCTGCACGCCATCGGACTCCTGGCGCTTGCTGTCCTTTACACCCGCCTGCGCCGGCGCACCAGCGACCTGACGGCGGCGCGCTACGCACTGGAATCTTCCAACCGCGAACTCGAGGGCCGCGTCGAATCCCGCACCCGGACGCTCTACTCGGCTCACGAAGCCCTGCGTGAAAGTGAAGAACGATTTCGCCAGCTCGCCAGCCACATCTCGGAAATCTTCTGGATGAGCACCGCTGACAACAAGCAGGTGCTCTACCTCAGCCCGGGGTTTGAAACGATCTGTGGCCGCTCCGTCGATGAAGTTTATCAGAAGCCGGAAACATGGTCTGACCTCGTTCATCCGGATGACCGCAACGACGTCTTCAAAGCCGCCCTCGGCCAGCCCGTCACGGAGGAATACGATATCGAGTATCGCATCGTGCGGCCCGACGGAGCCATCCGCTGGCTGCGCGACCGGGCGTTCCCCGTCCGCGATGAATCCGGCGCCATCTATCGTGTCGCCGGCATCGCCGAGGACATCACCGAGCGCAAGCTGGCGGAAGAGGAGCTTCGCGAGCAACACATCGCCCTGACGAACGCCATGCCGGGCATCTCGCGGCTGGACCTCGCCGGTAACTACACCTACGTCAACGGCCACTACGCCCGGATGTCCGGCTACCGCCCGGAGGAACTCATCGGCACCCCCTTCTCCATCACGATCCACCCCGAGGACATGCTCACCGCCATGCGTGCCTTTGAACAGATGCAGGCCACCGGCAAAAGCGAGGCAGAGATTCGGGGCGTAAGAAAGGATCGCTCCATTTTCTGGAAGCACGTGCTCCTCGTTCGCATCACGCAATCCGACGGCAAGACGATCGGGCACCATTGCTTCATGCGCGACATCACCAGCCGCAAACACCATGAACTGCTGCTGGAGGGACAAAAGGCCGCGCTGGAAACCATCGCCTCAGGCGCTTCCCTGCACGAGACCCTCGACACCATTGCCCGCTTCATCGAGACACGTGCCGATGAGACTTTCGCATCCATCCTGCTCCTCTCCGATGACGGTCGCCATCTCCAGTCCGGCGCATCCCCCAGCCTTCCGGCGGAGTTCACCCGGTCGATTGACAACCTTGAAATCGGCCCGATGGCCGGCGCCTGCGGAACCGCTGCGTTCACCCGGCAGCGCGTCACCGTCACCGACATCGCCACCGATCCGTTGATGGCTCCGTTCAAGATTGCCGCCACGGCGCCCAGCCTGCGCGCCTGCACATCCACACCGATTCTGGGGAGCAATGGCAACGTCATCGGTACACTCGCCATTTATTTCAAGACAACACGCGAACCAACTCCAGACGAGGAACACCTCGCCCACCTCGCGACACAGCTTGCCGCCATCGCCATCGAACAGGAGCGCATCCAGCACGCCGAACGCGACGCACAGGATCGCTACCGCAGCATCGTCGCCTCCGCGATGGACGCCGTGATCACCCTGGATGAGAACCAACGGGTGCAAGTCTTCAACCACGCGGCAGAGACGATGTTCCGTTGCACCGAAAAGCAGGCAGTTGATCAGCCCCTCGCCAGCTTCATCCCCGAGCGACAACGCGCATTGCTCAGCGAGCTCCTCGAACGCCTTGGAGCTTCCGGCGGGCAACAGGGAGGCACCGTCTCCATCAGCGGGCAGCGCCGGAACGGCGAAGAGTTCCCCATCGAGGCCTCCATCTCGCAGACGACGCTCAACGGGCGGAAACTCATCACCGCCATCCTGCGGGACGTGACAGAGAAGCACAAAGCCGAGACGACACGTTCACAGCTGGAGAAGCGGCTCCGGCAGGCCCAGAAGATGGAAGCCATCGGCACCCTCGCCGGCGGCATCGCGCATGACTTCAACAACATCCTCGGCGCAGTCATGCTCAACATCGAGCTGGCGCGTGGCGACATTCCGCCGGAACACCCGGCGCAGGAATACATCAACGCGCTCCGCTCCTCCAGCATCCGCGCCCGCGATTTGGTCCGGCAGATTCTCGCGTTCAGCCGCCAGCAGGAACACCAGCGCTCTGTGCTCCGTCTGGAACGCGTCATCACAGAGGCGCACAAGCTCATCCGCGCCGCGCTCCCGGCCAGCATCGAGATTCACCTGCGCCTGACCAGTGATGGCCCCAGCATCATCGCCGACCCCACGCAGCTCCACCAGGTGCTCGCCAACCTCTGCACCAACGCCGCCCACGCCATGCGCGAACGCGGTGGCCTTCTCGACATCCGCCAGCACACCGTCACCGTCGATGCGGCCCTGGCCGCCACATGCCCCGACCTCCAGCCCGGACAGTATGTCCAGCTGACCATCAGCGATACCGGAACAGGAATGCTCCCCGAGGTCATCGAGCGCATCTTCGATCCGTTCTTTACCACCAAAGACATCGGCGAAGGCACCGGACTGGGACTCGCCGTGGTTCATGGCATCATGAAGGATCACGATGGCGCCATCGTCGTCGAAAGCGTTCCGGACAAGGGCACCATCTTCCACCTCTACTTTCCCGCCGTTGACCTCCCGAAAGCCCGCCCGGCCGATGATTCGCAGCCGATTCCCCGCGGCCACGGCCAGCGCGTGCTTGTCGTCGATGACGAGGACGCGCTGCTCAAAGTCCACCAGCGGATGCTCGAACGCCTCGGCTACACCGTCACCGGATTCACCAGCCCCACCCTTGCGCTGGAAGCGTTCCGGGCCAGCCCCGGAGAATACGATCTCGTCATCACCGACCTCGCCATGCCCGGCATGTCCGGCGTGGACCTGTCGCGCGAGCTCAAGAACTTTCGTCCGCAATGCCCGGTCATCATCACCACCGGCTACACCACCAGCCTCGACCCGCAGAACCTCAAGAGCCTCGGGATCGCCGGGTTGATCTTCAAGCCAGCGACGGCAGCGACGATTGGCGAAACCGTCCATCGCGCCCTCAGCCCCGGCCACGGCAAGTCGATGTAATCTCAATCGATGGCATCCAGCGGGCTGGGTGACGACTTCACCAACTGCAAATTTTCCGATTGCGTTAGGCGCGTCGTTCCTCTGATCGTCCTCTCCATGCAAACCATTCGCTCCGCCGTCGCGTCGCTCGCTCTCGCCGTCGCGTTCATCCTGCCCACCGCTTCACTGCGTGCGCATCCCGCCGCCGATGACATGACGGCAGCCGCCAGGAAATTTCTCTCCTCGCTCAACAGTGAACAAAAGGCGAAGGCGTCCTTCGATCTCGCCTCAGACGAACGCCTGAACTGGCACTTCGTTCCCAAGGAAAGAAACGGACTCACGTTGAAGGAGATGTCGCCTGACCAGCGCCAGCTCGCCCTCGCGCTGCTCGCCAGCGGGCTCAGCACGCACGGCTATCAGAAGGCCACCAACATCATGAGCCTCGAAAGCATCCTCGCCGAACTGGAAGGACCGACCCGCCGCTTCCCGCGCGACCCCATCCTCTACCACGTCTTCATCTTCGGTCAGCCGGATGCCAAAGGAACCTGGGGCTGGCGCTTTGAAGGCCATCACTTCTCGTCCAGCTTCACGATTGTCGATGGAAAGCTCTTCGCCTCCACGCCCTCCTTCCTCGGCACCAATCCCGCCGAAGTCCGGCAGGGACCGCGCCAGGGATTGCGCGTGCTCGGCGCTGAAGAAGACATCGCTCGTGAGCTGATCAAGTCGTTGAGCGCAGACCAGCAGAAGGTCGCCATCTTCGACGCCACCGCGCCAAAGGAAATCTTCACGGAAGCGAAACGTCGCGTCGAAGCGCTGGAGGCCAAAGGCATCGTCGCGGCCAAGCTCGACAAGAAACAGCGCGCGCTGCTCATGAAGCTCATCGAGGAATACGTGAACCGCGTCCGCCCCGAACTCGCCCGCGAAGATCTCAAAAAGATCAAGAAGGCCGGCGTGGACAAGATCCTCTTCGCATGGGCCGGTGGCATCGAGAAGGGCGACGGACATTACTACCGCGTTCAGGGGCCGACCTTCCTGCTCGAGTACGACAATACCCAGAACAACAACAACCACGTCCATGCGGTGTGGCGCGATTTCCAGGGCGACTTCGGCGCGGACATCCTAGGCAAGCACTACGGGCACGATTCGCACGCCAAGTAATCGGCGCAGCGCGAAGCACACGTTCACAGGCCAGCACTCACTCCATCGCACACATGTCCGAAGCAGCCTCCCCTGCCCCCGTCATTGGCCAGCGCCTCATCATCACCATCACAGACATTGCGTTCGGCGGCGAAGGCGTGGGCCGGACTGATCAGTTTGTGGTCTTCGTCCCGTTCGTCGTCTTGGGCGAAGAAGTGGAAGTGGAGCTGACCGAGGTTAAACGACAGTTCGGTCGCGCGAAGCTCATCCGTGTCGTCACGCCCTCCGCGCACCGCGTGGAACCGAAGTGCCGCTACTTCGGAGAATGCGGCGGCTGCCAGTACCAGCACATCGATTACCCGACTCAACTGGAGCTGAAGCACAAGCAGATCGCCGACTTGTTCGAGCGCATCGGAGGGTTTCCCAGAGGCGTGGTTTCGCCGGTGATTCCCTGTCCCCAGCCCTACAACTACCGGAACCGGCTCATGGTCCGGTCGCAGTGGAACAAGCCAGAACAGAAGCTCAACATCGGCTTCCTTCGCGCCGATAGCCGTCTCGTCGTGGACCTTGATGAATGCCAGATTGCCGAGCCGGCCTTGAACGAACAGATCCGGCATGTGCGTGCGAACCCGCCACCCAAAGGCGGCTTGAAGGTCGTTGTCCGCATCTCGCCTGAAGGCTGGGAAGTCCCGCGTGATTCGTTCTTCCAGAATAATTTCTTCCTCCTGCCGCGCCTCGTGGAGACTGTTCGCGAACGCCTGAAAGATTCCGGCTCGAAGCATCTCGTGGACACCTACTGCGGCGTCGGCTTCTTCGGCATCGAAGCAGGTGACCTCGTGGAATCCTTCGTCGGCGTGGAGATCGATCAGCAGGCGATCAAGGCCGCCAAGTTGAATGCGATCAACCGCGGGCGAACCAACGGCGAATTCATCGAAGGCCGCGCGGAGGAACTCCTGCCGGAGATCCTTCGCCGGTTCGACGCCGCGAACACCACGGTCCTGATCGATCCTCCGCGCACCGGTTGCCCGCCGGTCGGCTTGGAATCGCTCCGCGAAAACCGTCCAGCCCAGGTGCTTTACGTCTCCTGTCACCCGGCCACGCTCGCGCGGGACTTGAACGTTTTGTGCGCGGACGGTGTCTTTGAACTCAAGAACGTGACGCCGCTCGACATGTTTCCCCAGACCCAACATGTGGAATGCGTGGCCGACCTGCGGCTGGCACGAAACTCGTGATGTTTAACTCGTAAATGTGCCTCACACTCTGCCGGGCGCCCGCGCTCTCAAAGCGATCATCCAGCATCACCCGTCACGGGACGATGCCCCTCCGCCGCCCGGCTCCTTGAACCCGCTTTCAAACCGTAATACTTAAACCGCATGGATTCAGAGCCAAAAATAGAATTGGGATTCGTTCAACGCCGTCTGCCGTGGATCGTCGCCGCCGGCGCACTCGTGCTCTATCTCATCACGCTCAATCATTACGCCAGCTTCGCGGGAATCAATTCCCTGTCCCGGGTCGCGGGCTGGGAGTGGCGTTCAAATGTCGTGGCACCGCTGCAAGTGCTCCTGACCCTCCCGATCCGGTGGCTGCCCATTGGAATCCAGCTTCTCGCCCTGAACTTTCTTGCTGCGCTCGCCGGCGCGCTCGCCCTCGGGCTGCTCGCGCGATCCGTCGCCCTGCTGCCCCACGATCGCACCCGCGGACAACGCAATGTGGAACGCAGCGACTACTCGCTGCTCAGCATCACCGGCGCATGGATGCCTCCGGTGCTCGCCGCTCTCGTCTGCGGATTGCAACTGACCTTCTGGGAGAACGCCGTCGTCGCCACCGGCGAAGCCATCGATCTGCTGATCTTCTCCTGGCTGGTTCATACCCTCCTTCAGTATCGTCTCGATTCACAGGAACGCCGACTCACTTGGTTTGCCGTGGTCTATGGTATTTCGGTCACGAACAACTTCGCGATGGTTTCCTTCTTCCCCGCCTTCCTCGCCGCGATGGTCTGGATCAAGGGAATGGAATTCTTCAAATGGCGGTTCATCCTCCGCACGCTCGGGTGCGGCCTCGCTGGCCTGCTGCTCTACCTCGTCCTGCCCGCCATCGAAAGCTCGGTCAACACCTCGGGCTACACCTTCTGGGAACTGCTTCGGAGCAACTGGGGACAGCAGAAGTATTCCATCCTCCTGATGCCTCGCTACATCATCCTGCTGATCAGCCTCACCTCGCTGCTGCCGATTCTTTTCATCGGCATCCGCTGGCCCGCCCAGTTCGGAGACATCAGCCCGGTCGGCAATGCGCTGACCAATTTGATGACCCATCTCATCCACGGAATCTTCCTCGTGGCGTGCAGCTATGTGGCATTTGATCCGGCCTTCAGCCCGCGCCATCTCGGCGGCGGCATCTTTCCCTTTCTTCCCCTCTACTATCTCGGAGCGCTGACCATCGGATATTGCGCCGGCTATTTTCTGCTCGTGTTCGGAGCCAAGCCCGGACCGCAAGCCTGGCAACGCCCCGGCCCGATCCGCCGCGCCGTCAACGTGGCCATCGTGGTTCTCGTGTGGGTGTCCTTCGCCGTCGTCCCCGCTGGTTTGCTCTACCGAAACCTTCCTGTCGTGCTCGCTGGTTCCGGCAAGGCGATGGAACGCCTGACCAAGGAAACGGCCAAATCGCTCCCGCCCCAGGGAGCCATCGTTTTTAGCGATGACGTATTCCGACTCAACGCGCTTAACCTGGAGTTGCATCGCAGTTCGCCCGGACACAAACACGTCCTCGTTGACACCTCATCGCTTCCAGCGCCCGGCTATCATCGCTTTCTCCAGAAGCACTTCCCGGATCGCTGGCCCAAATTCAACCGGGAACCCGGAGTGCGAACCCAGTTTCAGCCCACCGATCTGATCTCGATGCTCTACCAGCTCAGCCTGTCCAACTCCATCGTCTATCTGCAACCCAGCTTTGGCTACTACTTCGAATACTTCTACGCCAAGCCCCGCCAGATGGTCTATGAGCTGAAGCTCTACCCGACCAACTCCATCGGCGCTCCAGCGCTCACCGCCGCCGAGGTCAAGCAGCAGGACGCCTATTGGCGCTCGATCAAAAGCACCGAGATTGATCCGCTGTTCAAGAAGGCAACTCCGTTCGTAAAACCGAGACCCGGCAAAGACACTCCTCGCCCGCGCACCCTCGACGCGTATCTCTGCGAATCCTATTCCCGTGTGCTGAATCATTTCGGCGTGGAAGCCCAGCGCGCGGAAGCCCTGCCGCTGGCGGCGGAATACTTCGACTGGGCGGTCCAGCTCAACCCCGCCAGCCCTGCCGCCTACCTGAACCGCGAGTTCAACAAGCAATGGCGCGAGACCAAGCAGCTCAACCAGAAACCAAGCGAAGGCATCAACGACCGCCTGATCCTCTACGAAGGAAATTGGGAAGCCATCATCGGCTTGAACGGCCCGGTCGATCAGCCTTACGCCACCTCGGTGCTGGCAGAGACACTGCGCAACAATCGCAACTTCCGCCAAGCCGCCCACTACTTCGAGCGAACGCTGCGCTTTGATCCCGACAACCGGCCCGCCCAAGTCCTGCTCATCACGTCGGTGGTCAACTCGCAGCTGCCCAATCAGGGGCTCGACATGATCGCCAAGTTTCGCGCCCGCCATGGCCAGTCCATCTCCGAGCCCGAGGAAATGGAACTGCTCCGCTCCGAAGCGTGGGCACGCATCGGACGCAACGAGCTTCCCGAAGCCGAGCGCCTGCTCCTCAGCGCCGCCGCCAGGTTTCCAAAGAGCTCCAGCCCGTGGGACACGCTCGTGGATGTTTATTTCCAGCTCGGTCGCCTGACGAACGCCATCACCACCCTGGACCGTCAGCTCCAGGCGCAGCCCGACAACCAGCGCGCCTTGATCAACTACGGTGCCGTGAACGCGCGCCTGAACAAATTCGCGGAAGCCATCCCCTTCTACGACCGCGCGCTCAAGGTGGCGCCCAACGACGAGATCGCTCTCTTCAACCGCGCCACCGCCCACTCCAAACTCGATCACCTCGAAGCGGCGCAGAAGGACTTCGAGTCCCTCCTGAACGTGGCGAAATCCAACTACCGCACCGTGGCGTTGTATGGGCTCGGCGACATCCACTTTCGGAAAAAGAATCGTCAGTTGAGCATTGGTTACTTCGAAGACTTCATCAAGGCGTCGCCCGAAGGCGCTCCTGAAATCGCCGTGGCCAAAGAGAAGATCAAACTCCTCGAAAGCGGCGGCACACTCTGACCGCCCCGTCGCGCCATGCGCGTCACCCACATCATCACCCGGTTGATTGTTGGCGGCGCGCAGGAGAACACGGTCTCATCCGTCCTCGGCCTCCAGCGCAAGCCGGGTCTTGAGATTGATCTCATCAGCGGACCCACCACCGGTCCGGAAGGCTCGCTCGAATCCGCCTTCGCCCATCAACCGAACAGCCTGCGGCTCGCGCGACATCTCATCCGAGCCGTTCATCCGTTGCACGATTGGCTGGCGTTGCGCGAACTCACCCAGATGCTTCGCGACCGCCGGCCTGACATCGTTCACACCCACAGCAGCAAGGCGGGCATCCTAGGCCGGCTCGCGGCGCAGCGCGCCGGAGTCCCCATCATCATCCACACTATCCACGGCCCGTCGTTCGGCGCCTTCCAAGGCCCGCTCGCCAACCTCATTTTCACCACTGCCGAGCGCCACGCCGCCCGCTGCACTACGCACTTCGTCACCGTCGCCAACGCGATGACGCAGCAGTTCCTCAAGGCGGGCATTGGTCACCCGGACCAATTCACCCGCGTCTTCAGCGGCTTCCCGCTCGAACCCTTTCTCTCCGCCACCAACGACGCCAGCCTCCGATCACGATACGGACTCAAGCCCGGCGATTTCGTCGTGGGAAAGATCGCGCGCCTCTTCAAGCTCAAAGGCCACGACGACTTGATGGACGCCGCGCCCGGGATCATTCGCCGCTGTCCGCAGATCAAGTTCCTCCTCGTGGGCGGCGGACCATGGCGCGAACGTCTCGCGGAGAAAGTTCGAGCGATGCACCTGGAAAATCACTTCATCTTCACCGGCCTCGTCCCTCCGTCGGAGATCCCGCCGCTCGTCGGCATCATGGACGCCCTCGTCCACCTCTCCACCCGCGAAGGCATCCCACGCGCGCTGCCCCAGGCGCTCGCCGCCGCCCGTCCCGTCGTTGCCTACGATTGCGATGGATCTGGCGAAGTCTGCCTCGACAACCAAACGGGCTTCCTCATCACACCCGGGGACACGACACGCCTCACCGAATCCCTCGTCGCGCTCGCAACACATCCAGAACTCCGAGAACGACTCGGTCGCCACGGACAATCCTTCGTCAAGGAACGCTTCCCCGTCGAACGCATGGTGGACGAACTCCATGCCCTCTACCTGAAACTCGCCAGCCAACGAGGCATCCAACACCCGTGACCTCCCCGCTGACCATCTGCCTCCTCTCAAGCCTCGCCGCTGCGCTCGTCACGGCGCTGGCCTTGCCGCTCTGGAGGGCATGGTGCCGCCGCATCGAACTCGTCGATGATCCCGGTCACCGGAAGATTCACGACCAACCCATTCCCCTCGCCGGCGGTCTCGCCATTCTCACAGGCATTCTCGTCACACTGTTCGCTGCCTGGATAATCCCGAACTTTCTCAACGCCGAAACCTCCCGCCAATTCACGCAACAATCCACCGCGCTCGCTGCCATCCTCATCGGCGCAGCCGCCATGACTCTGCTCGGCCTGCTCGACGACAAGTTTGAACTCAAACCCATCATCAAATTCACCGGCCAACTCCTCATCGCTGCAGCCGTGACTGCTGCGGGCGTTCACCTGAATATCTTCGCCTCTTACCCGTTCCTGAACCACGCCGTCACCATTCTCTGGATTCTCACCGTGACGAACGCCTTCAACTTCATGGACAACATGAACGGTCTTTGCGCCGGACTCGGCGTCATCGCGGCCGCGTTCACCGGCAGCATCGCCGTCCTGCACGGTCAGTTTCCAATCGCCATGCTCGCCTTTGCTGTGGGCGGTGCGGCGCTCGGATTCCTCCCTTTCAACTACCCGCGCGCCACCGCCTTTCTCGGCGACGCCGGAAGCCACCTGATCGGCTTCCTCCTCGCCGTCCTCACCATCCAGCCCGACCTCTGGACCTCTGCGCGTCCAACGGCAGTCGCAAGCCTCGGCCCGATCCTCCTTCTCGCCGTGCCGCTCTGGGATCTCGTCTCCGTTATTCTCATTCGCACGCGCCTGGGCAAACCCTTCTACGTCGGCGACAACAATCATCTCTCTCATCGCCTCGTTCGTCGCGGCTTCAGCCGGACCGCCGCCGTTGCGCTCATCTGGTTGTTCGCCATTCTCAGCGGCGGTCTCGCATTCCTTCTTTGATTTCCCGCAATTCTTCTGCTGGCCAAACTTCTGTCGGCCCAGTAAAAATCCAATCAGTTCTGACTCATGTTCGCTCACGTCGATACGCGCAATCCGCAAGCCGTCGAGGAACAGGTTCGCCTGACGTATCGCAACCTGTTTCCTCGTTCTGACCACGCCTTCGTCTCACGCGTCTTCGCCTGGGCCCGACAATGTTTCGCCGGACAGTTCGCGGACTATCAACCCATCGACGCCCGCTACCACGACTTCGAACACACCCTCCAGGGCACGCTCTGCCTCACGCGCCTGCTCCACGGACGCCACGCCGCCCACGCCACGCCCGAGCTTACTCAACACTCGTTTGAACTGGCGTTGCTCGCGATCCTGTTCCACGACACCGGCTATCTGAAGAAGCGCGGCGACACCGACGGAACCGGCGCGAAATACACGCTCACCCACGTCACCCGCAGCGCCGACTTCGCTTGTGAATTCCTCTCGACCCAGGGTCTTTCGCCAGAGGACATCGACGCCATCCGCAACATGATCCGCTGCACCGGCGTGAACGCCGACCTGCGCGCCATCCCGTTCCACGACGCGCTGGAGCGAACCCTCGGATACGCGCTGGCCACCGCCGATCTGTTGGGCCAGATGGCCGCGCCGGATTACGTGGAGAAGCTGCCCATCCTCTTCCAGGAATTCGCCGAAGCCGCCCGTCACGATGGACCCAACGCCGGACGCCTCGCCATCTATCGCAGCGCGGAAGAGCTGGCCCGCAACACGCCATCCTTCTGGGCGAACTACGTGCTGCCCAAGATCAACAAGGACTTCGAAAGCCTGCACCTCTTTCTCAGCGAACCGTATCCCCACGGCCCCAATTCTTACCTTCAAGCCATCCAGACCAACCTCGAACGAATCGGGAAGATGGAAACGCGCGAGCCGTAAGCCTCACTAGCCTGATGCCACCGAGGCATTCTGTTTACCGTCCCTTCCGGTGATTCGCCCCACTCCTCCCGTCCGCATTTTTCTTCCGGCTCTCGATCCCGCCGACTAATCTTCCAGCATGTCTCGCGACTACGTGCTGCAACCGTTTCACTCGCCTGTCGAACTCCAGATCGACTACGCGAAGGAACTCAACGAGCAACAGCACGCCGCCGTCACCGCCGCGCCCGGTCCTTCGCTCGTCATCGCGGGAGCGGGCTCCGGCAA
The DNA here is from genome assembly GCA_945872975.1 of Pedosphaera parvula Ellin514. GTDB lineage: Bacteria > Verrucomicrobiota > Verrucomicrobiia > Limisphaerales > JADJPG01 > JADJPG01. The sequence goes on along the minus strand of CAMCCU010000011.1, from coordinate 2,591 downwards.
AACTCGCACGCTCACCTATCGCGTCGCCTGGCTGCTCGAACACGGCGTCGCGGCGGATCGTATTCTCCTCCTGACCTTCACCAACAAAGCCGCACGCGAAATGATGCACCGCGTTACTGACCTGCTCGGCGGCGAATTGCAGGCGCTCTGGGGCGGAACATTTCACTCCATCGGCGCGCGGCTGTTGCGGCGCCACGCGGAACTCCTCGGCTACCGGAAGGATTTCACGATCATGGATCGGGATGACTCCAGCGACCTCATCAAGACCTGCATCGCCGCAGCAGAGATCGACGTGAAGGCCACGCGCTTTCCGAAAGCCGACGTGCTCTCCGACGTCTTCTCGAAGTCGCTCAACACCCGCCGTTCCGTCGCGGAAACCGTGGCGCAGGAATACGATTACTTCGCCCATCTCGCGCCGCAGATCGAAGACGTCGCGAAACGTTTCGCCACCCGCAAACGTGCCGCGAACGTCATGGACTTCGACGATCTCCTCGTCCTCTGGCTCCGCCTGCTGCAGGAGCACAGCGAAGTCTGCGACTACTACCAGCGCCGCTTTCAGTTCATCCTCGTCGATGAATATCAGGACACGAACAAGCTCCAGAGCGAGCTCATCGATCTCCTGGCCGCGCGCCACAAGAACCTGATGGTGGTGGGCGACGACTCGCAAAGCATCTATGCGTGGCGCGGCGCGAACTTCCGCAACATCCTCGAATTTCCGCAGCGTTATCCCGGCTCGATGACCTACAAGATCGAGACGAACTACCGCAGTACGCCGGAGATTCTCGCGCTCGCCAACGCCGCCATCGCGCCGAACATCCATCAGTTTGCCAAACAGCTCACACCCGCTCGCAAGTCCGGCGCGAAGCCCATCCTCGTCACCTGCAACGACGGCAATGAGCAAGCCTCGTTCGTCGCGCAACGCGCGCTGGAGCTCCGCGAGGAAGGCATCAACCTCAACGACATGGTCGTGCTCTATCGTTCGCACTTCCACGCGCTGGAACTTCAGTTGGAGTTCACGCGACGAAACATCCCCTTCAGCATCACCAGCGGCATCCGCTTCTTCGAGCAGGCGCACATCAAGGACGTCGCCGCCTACATCAAGCTCGTCTCCAATCCCACCGACGAGCTCGCCTTCAAGCGCCTCATCCAGATGCTCCCCGGGATCGGCGGGAAGGGCGCGGAGAAACTATGGCAGAAGTTTAGTTCCGAGTTTCAAGTTTCAGGTTTCGTGTTGCCTGAGCCAACGGCGGAAGCCATCGCCGCCGCGTGGGACCCGGAGGGCGAATTCAACGACTCTCAACTCTCAACCTCCAACCCTCAACCCTCCGTCCCCCTCGCCCCCGCGCTTCAGAAATGCGCCACTGCCGTGCCGAAGAAGTCCCTGACCGCCTGGGCCGGGTTCGTCATCACCATCTCGCAGCTTGAAGTCGAACCCGTGCGCCGCAGCCCATCCGAGATGATTCGCCACATCATCGAGGCGGGCTATGAAGATTACCTTCAGGAGAACTTCGCCAACTACCGTCAACGCCTCGAAGACCTCGAACAGCTCGCCAGCTTCGCGCTCCAGTTTAAGAGCACCGAGGACTTCCTCACGCAGCTCTCGCTCCTCACCAACATCGAGGCCGAGGACAACCAGTCCGCCACGAAGGACACGGAGCAGATCAAGCTCTCCACCATTCATCAGGCCAAGGGTCTCGAGTTCGATGTCGTCTTCATCATCATGCTCTGTGACGGACTCTTCCCCTCCTCGCGCTCCATCGAGTCGACGGAGGGCGAAGAGGAGGAGCGCCGTCTTTTCTACGTCGCGATCACCCGCGCGCGGGACGAGCTCTATCTCAGCTACCCGCTCATCCGCGTGGTCCAAGCCTACTCCGGCGACGCCATGCAACAGCCTTCGCGCTTCCTGCGGGAATTCTCGCCCGACCTCGTGGAGCAGTGGAATTTGAAACCCTACAACTCGTACGGGTAAGTACCAGTCCCGGTGTTGATTCGCCCCGAATTGACCCACGCTCCGTGATCCACTATCGTCTGGGCAAATCTCGATAGTGGTCAGCATCGTTTCGAACATCTGCTGTGCGTGTTGCGTTCATCATGTTTCTCTGTGTCCTTCGCGGTTTCGCCGCGACGACGTCGGTTGACGTCTATCTGGACATGGAGAGCGGGTCAGATAATTCCACCGTGACCGCCGGCCTGTTGAACTCCGCGACGCATGGCGGCGGCGGTGTTTGGGGAGCATTCGTTTTTCCTGACTCGCCTGCGGGATCCCTTAGCACGATGAAGGTAACGACGGATTTCGAGCCTTTGCTGGGGACGCCAGTGATAGTAGGCACGAACACCTACACCGACCGGGGAACGAGCCACGGGTATGCCTTCAGCAATCTAAGCAACCGGAAATTTGCCCGTTACACATTTGACGTCACACATCCCAAGGTCAGCATGGGATGTTTTATTCGTATCGGAAACTTCGAAGGCACCACTTCCGGCTCCTACGATCTTATCGCGATGGAGGGAGTTGATGGCGAATTCGCCGTCCTGAATTTTCAGGATTTCCCCGGCAACGATTTTGTCTTCCAGATTCACACTCAGGCAGG
>CAMCCU010000010.1 GCA_945872975.1 Pedosphaera parvula Ellin514 | reverse complement strand
CTGGTCAAACTCCGTTACTTCATCGGCATGACGATGGAGGAAGCCGCCACCGCCATGGGGATGGCCAAGCGCACGGCGGAGAATCTTTGGACTTACGCCCGGGTCTGGCTGCACCGCGAGATTAACAAGGACCGACGGTAGGCTGGTGCCCGCCTTGACGGGAACTCACCCCTGCCGAAAGTCTCTCACCACCTCGTAGCAGCCGAGGTAACGAGGCTCAAACATCCTGAAGAACAGAGCCTCCTCACGTCGGCTGCTACCCCATCACAACCCTCCTCCAAAAGATTCTTTGCGGATTCCGACGCTGCCTTGCGCATGTATGCAGGAAGACTCGTTAGAATCATGGCAACCATCGGTTTACTTTCGGAAGACGGATTGGGCTATCGCAATAGCTGGGTGTCCAGCTATGTCGGTGCCTTGGGCCATGCAGGCACCCGGCCCGCCGTCAAAGCCACGCCCACCGGGGGCAACTCAGACGATGCCGATTGGATCTCACGCATCCAGCAGGGCGATGAAGACGCCGCCCGTGACTTGTTCCAACGGCTATATCCGACTGTGATCAGCATCGTTCGCGGCCATCGCCCGAAGCGCACGCTGGAGGAAGATTTGACGCAGGCGGTGTTTGCCAAAGTCTTCGCCAAGCTCGATCAGTTTTCCGGCCTGGTTCCGCTGGAGCACTGGGTTTCGCGCATCACCGTGAACACGTGCATCAACCAGCTCAAGCACGAGAAGGTTCGCCCGGAACTGCGCATGAGCGATCTCAGCGAAGAACAGGAAGCCGTGGTGCAACAACTCGCCGCGACCGACAGCGACCTGCCCGACAGCCGGTCCACCGGCGCGAGAGAACTCGTGGAAGAACTGCTCTCCCGGATGCGACCCGAAGAACGGCTCGTCCTCACCCTGCTCCACCTCGAGGAACGGAGCACCGAGGAAATCAGCCACCGGACCGGCTGGTCCATTTCCTGTGTGAAAGTCCGCGCCTACCGCGCCCGCGCCAAGATGCGCACGCTATGGGAATCGCTGTATCCCGCCGGCGCGTGGTAAGGCCAGGCCCTCCCTTCAACTGATCGCTGACGCCGTTCGCGTTCCTCCACTCCTGCGCCCTGCCGGCAACGGCTCATCAACGCCCCTGCAATATTTGTGGCGGACATCAACACCCGTTCACGCTTGAATGAACAGAGATCCATGAGTGCGAAACCAGATTCATCCGCCGGTGCCAGCGAGAGAGAGATCTTTCTCGGTTGCCTGGACAAGACGCCGGCGGAACGCGTCTGCCACCTCGACGCCGCGTGTGGAGACAATCGGGAATTGCGCCAGCGCATCGACGATCTCTTGAGCGAGCAGGATGCGATGGGCGGCTTTCTGGAAACGCCCGCGTCCACCGGACCCGGCGGCACCCGGGCGCTCGGCGGAGTCGGACCCAACGGCACACAACTCGCCGCCGTCACGGAACGTCCGGGCGATCGCATCGGCCGTTACAAACTGCTTCAAGTGATCGGCGAGGGTGGCTGCGGCGTGGTTTACATGGCCGAGCAGGAGGAACCCGTCCGCCGCCGCGTCGCGCTCAAGGTCATCAAGCTGGGCATGGACACGAAGAGCGTCATCGCCCGCTTCGAGGCCGAGCGGCAGGCGCTGGCGATGATGGATCACTCAAACATCGCGCGCGTGTTCGACGCCGGCGCCACCGCCACCGGACGGCCGTTCTTCGTGATGGAGCTCGTGCGCGGCGTGCGCATCACGGATTACTGCGACCAGAACCATCTCAAGAACGAGGATCGGCTCGCGCTCTTCGTCCAGGCCTGCCTCGCGATCCAGCACGCGCACCAGAAGGGCATCATCCATCGCGACATCAAGCCCTCGAACATTCTCGTCACGCTGCACGACGGCGTGCCGGTGCCCAAGGTGATCGACTTCGGCATCGCCAAGGCGACCGAGCAGCGGCTCACCGAGAAAACTCTCTTCACCGAATTCCAGTCGTTCATCGGCACGCCGGCCTACACCAGCCCGGAGCAGGCGGAGATGAGCGGTCTCGACATCGACACTCGCAGCGACATCTATTCGCTCGGCGTCCTGCTTTACGAAATGCTGACCGGACGGACGCCGTTTGATCCGGAACATCTCATGCGCTCGGGGCTCGACGAGATGCGCCGCATCATCCGCGAGGAAGAGCCGGTCCGCCCCTCCACGCGCCTCAGTTCGTTGAACATGAGCGAGGCCACGGCGATGAGCCAGTCGCGCCAGTCGAAGCTCCCGCTCCTGATGCAGGCGGTGCGCGGCGATCTCGATTGGATCGTGATGAAGTGTCTCGAAAAAGATCGGACGCGCCGCTACGCCACGGCGAACGCTCTCGCGGAGGACATCCAGCGCTACCTGACGAACGAGCCCGTGCTCGCGCGTCCGCCGAGCAACGTCTATCGCCTGCAAAAGATGCTGCGCCGGAATCGCGGCCCCTTCGCGGCGGCGGCGGCCATCGCCATCACGCTCATCACCGGCGCGACCTTGAGCACCTGGCTGGCGATCCGCGCGACGAAAGCCGAGCGCGCTGCGACGTTCTCCCAAAAGCTGGAGGCCGGCCTGCGCCGACAGGCTGAGCAGGACAAGTCATTCGCGCGCCTGAACGAATACGTGGCGGACATCAACCTCGCCCAGCAATCGCTCGACGATGGCAACTTCGGTCGCGCCGTGCAGTTGCTCGACAAACACCAGGCCATCCCCGGCGAGCCGGATCTGCGCGGGTTCGAGTGGCGCTATCTCTGGCAGCGCAGCCGTGGCGATGCGCACGTCGCCCTGCCGAAACAGGAGTGGGGCGTGCAATCGATCGCCGTCTCGCCCGACGGCCAGCTCGTCGCGGTGGGCTCAGGAATACGCGAACGGTCCGCCGATCGCTCGAACGAACGGATCACGGTCTGGAATCTCAAGACGCATGCGCTGGTGACGAACATTGCCAAGGGCGCGGTCTCGCTGACGTTCCTGCCGGACGGCAAACGGCTCGTCTCCGCGAGCCTCACCACCGTCCGCATCTGGAACACGAGCACGTGGAAGGAGGAAGCTTCTCTCGCCGACAACGGCGGACCCGTCTCCTTCTCCGCCGACGCGACTCGGCTGGCCACGTCGAGCCGCGAGGGCGTTCGAATCTGGAACACGTCCGACTGGGGGGAAGCCCGGCTCATCGCATCCAGCGGCGGCCTGTTCGCCGTGTCGCCGGATGGCAACACCGTGGCCACGGAGACGACCACAGGGATCAAGCTGATCCCGCTGCAAGCAGGACGCCCGGAGGTGTTGTTGCACGACTCGACGAATCTCTTCTCGCGGCCGGGGCCATCCACCAACCAGCCGCCGCGTGGCATCCAGCGCTTCCGGGAAAACATGCAGGCGCGGCTGCTCGCGTTTTCGCCGGATGGTCGGACGGTGGTCGCCGCGCGAAACACGCTCTCGCATCGCGGCGTCTTCGTGCTCAGCGTCTGGGATGCGGCGACCGGCCAGGAGATCGGCTCGATGCCCGCCGACCCGGAACACATCGAGCACGCCGGGATGATCACCAGCCTCACGTTCTCGCCGGATGGCCGCAGGCTCGCCACCACCAGCACGGACTACTCGGTGAAACTTTGGGACATCACAAAACTCCAGCCGATCGCCACGTGGCACGGCCATCTCAGCGAGGTGTGGACGGTTGCCTTTTCGCCCGATGGCCAGTCGCTCATCAGCGGCTCGAAGGACGGCGACCTGAAGCTGTGGTCCGTCCAGCCGCCGCGTCGCGACGACGTGATCGCCGGCATCCGTCATCCGCAAGGTTTCTCCAAGGACGGGCACACGGTGGCCGGCCTGACGCGTGACGGCGGGGCGCTTCTTTTCCTGAACCTGCAGACCAGCGAACCCGAACAGCAGTTTGAACTGGAACCGAAGGAGGGGCGTCGCAGCCGGCCCGGGCGGTTCGGCGGGCCGCAGCTCAGCGGCCAGATGTTGAGCGATGATCTCCGACGATTCGCCCAGAGCCTGGACGATGGAACGATCAAGATTTGGGACACGCGAAACCGGGAAAGCATCACGCTGGAAGATCCCGATGGTCCGATGGGACTCGTCGCGCTTTCGCCGGATGGACAATCCCTCGTCACTCGCGGAAAGAACTGGGCGTTGCGCTGGTGGGATCTGCGGAGCGGGACGAACACCCAGTGGCGGGCTGACGTTTCGCGGATTCTCTTTTCCCCTGATGGACGCACGCTGGCCACCACGGGACGCGAGAATGCCGTGCAGCTGTGGGACGCCGCCACCCTGACTGCCCGGGCGAAACTGGACTGCGACGAGCAGCCCACCGACAGCTTCACCGGTATGGCGAACGCCTTTTCCGCCGACAGCCGCATGATCGCCATCGCCTATCAGGATGATTCCATCCGCCTCTGGGATGTGGCCACCGGCCAGTTGCGCGGCGTGTGCGCGGGCCACAAGCAAGGCATCCGTTCCGTGGCATTCGCACCGGACGGGAAGACACTCGCCTCCGCCAGCGATGACAGCACCGTGAAGCTGTGGAACGTGGCGACGCAACAGGAAGTTCTCAGCCTGCGGAATCTGGGCACGACGCTCAGCGGACTGACGTTCTCGCCGGACGGGCGCATTCTCCTCGGCGGCAGCGGCGCGCTGGGATCCAACGGCGGGCTCCGGCTCTATCGCGCCGCGTCCTTCACGGACACCGACCGTCCCCAGAAGCTCACAAGCGCGAAGGACTGAGGTCGCAATCGTGAACCTGAAAAGAGCAGTTGGAACAGCCGCGAAAGAACGCAGGGAACGTAAAGAAAAGAAGGTGGAATCAATACCATGCCGGCCTCTGGCCTCGCCCGCCGGGGGAGCTTCGCTGCGGCGCGCGCCGCGAATGATAATCTTCTCTCTGTGCTCTTTGCGTTCTTTCGCGGCCAATTCAACCGCCGGATTTGAGATGAACGGTCGCGTCCGTGGCGCGTTCCCGTTCAATCCGTATCACTACTGCGCACCACGCGGTCAGCAATGGGTTGATTCCCGTCGGCGATTCCGTGTAGTTTCACACGGATTCAAAATCCGGTGGCAGACACACCGAGTCCGCATCTTCCGTGGTGAAGTCCGCCCTGCTGGCCGTGGACCGCAGACAGCGCCCTGACAATTCAAACGCTTCCTGCTGATCATCCGGCGACCAAATGAACAACCTGACGAAACCGAGACGACCGCAGCGCCCTCAGTCAATGGACACCTCGATCTTTCGACAGACGCGACCGCAAAAGACGACCTGGGAGAAGACGTGGCCCTACCCGTTCGCGATCGGCGCCTCGGCCCTGGCCTTTGGACTCACCGCGTTGCTACATCCCTCCTTCCCCTACACTCCGAGACTGCTGCTCTACTGCGCGGTGCTGGCCTCCAGCCGCTTTGGCGGCGCGTGGCCGGGGATCATCGCTGCGGTGCTGACGACTGCGCTGTCATCCCTCTTTGTCGGTCCCGCGGCCGCCCAGCGAACCCATTGGCTGGAAGAGTGGACCGCGCTGGGCGGTTATCTCGCGGCTTCCCTGCTGTCCGTCGCCGTCATCTCTCAACTGCGAAACCGCGAAACGATCCTGAAGGAAAAGGACGCCCAATTGAATGACTTCATGGAGAACGCCTCCGTGGGCCTGCAATGGCTGGCGACGGATGGCACGATTCTCTGGACCAACCCGGCGACGCGCGAAATCCTGGGCTGCATCGGCTCTAAAGAATGCGTTGGGAAACGATTCCAAGATTTCTGCACGGACCCCGGGGATGCAGCAGTCCTGCTCCGCCGCCTCGCCGCCAGGGAGCGGTTGAAGAACTATGAAATCCGCCTGCGCACCACGGCGGGCACCCAGCGCCTCGTCCTGATCGACGCGAACATGCTGTCGCGAAACGGAGCCATCGTCCACGCGCGCTGCTTCCTCCGGGACATCACGGCGCGCAAGGCGGCGGAGGAAGATCTGGCGAACGAACGCAACCTGCTCCGCACACTGATTGATGCGCTGCCGGATGCCGTCTATACCAAGGATCGCGACAGCCGGTTCCTCATCTCGAATGCCGCCAATGTGCGGATGCTGGGCGCGAGGGACGAGGAGCAGGTCCGCAACAAGTCAGTGAAGGAGCTTTGCCCGGACGACATCGCGCAGAAGTTCATCGAGGACGATCGGGAGGTCATCACGAACGGACGCCACTACTTTGATCGGGAGGAAGCCTTCCGCGAACCGGACGGCACGGAGCGCACGCTGCTGACCACGAAGCTGCCGTTGCGCGACGTGTCGGGAACGATCACGGGACTGGTCGGCATCAGCAAGGACATCACCGAACGCAAACAGGTCGAGGCATCCATCCGCGAAAGCGAGGAGCGTTTCCGCGTTCTGTTCGAGCATTCGCCCGAGCCGATTCTCATCCTCGATCCCAACGACCCGGAACGAATCCTTCCCATCGTGGACTGCAACGAAGCAGCCGGCAGCCAGCACGGCTACAGCCGGAACGAGCTGAAAGGCCAGCCGTTTGGATTGATCGAAACCGCCGCCCGTTCGCAAGCCAGGGCGGAAGCCTTTGTGCAGCGGGTGAGAGCGGAAGGGATGGTGAAGATAGAAACGCTGCACCGGCACAAGGGCGGCCAGACGTTCCTGCTCGAAATCTGGGCGTCCTTCATCACCGTCAGCCACCGGGACCTGCTGCTCTGCATGGCGCGCGACATCTCTGCGCGCAAGAAGTCCGAGGAAACCATCCGTCGCTCGAATGAACAGCTCGATGCCCGGGTCCGCGAGCGGACGCGCCAGCTGGAACAGGCCAACCGGGAGCTCGAATCCTTCTCCTACTCCATCTCTCACGACCTCCGCGCGCCCGTGAGGTCCATCCGCGGCTTCGCGCAGATCATCCACGAGGACCACGGTGAAAAGCTCGACAGAGAGGCCGCTCGGCTCTTCAAGTTCATCGTGGACAGCGCCGTCCGGATGGATGAACTGATTGAGGATCTTCTCGCCTTCTCCAAGGTGAACTCCCACCAGTTGTCCCGCTCACACGTTGACATGCGCGAGCTCGCCGAGTCCGTCATCGCCGAATCGCTCGACGGCCCCGAGAAGCCGGCGGTCGCCATTGAACTCGCGGCCCTCCCCGCGACGACCGGCGACAAGTCACTGCTCCGGCAAGTGTTTGCCAACCTCGTCGGCAACGCCTTGAAGTTTTCCAGCAAGGCCACCCAGCCGCGAATCGAGATCGGGGCGCGCGAGGAGGAGGACGTCACGACCTATTTCGTGCGGGACAACGGCGTCGGGTTCAACATGAAGTACGCGTCCAAGCTCTTCCAGGTCTTCCAGCGCCTGCACAATCCGGAACAGTTTGAAGGCACCGGAATCGGGCTGGCCATCGTCCACCGCATCGTCCAGCGGCACGGAGGAAAAGTCTGGGCGGAAAGCGCGCCCAACGCCGGAGCGACCTTCTACTTCAGCCTTCCTGCGGCAACGTCCGGGGGCGAATCAGCGCGTCACATGGCGCAGATTGAAACACTCACGACCAACCCTATCGGGACGCTTTCAAATTCATGAACTCGATCCGCCACGTTGCGCAGCAGAATCTCGCCGCCAATGGTAGTCAGGAAAACAACGGAGCCTTTTATCTTTGTCGGCACCTCGCTCCTCTTGCTATGACATCGCCGGTAATTCCAACAGCCCGCCGGCCCGGCAGCGGTTCTAGCGGGAAACCGGCCACAAGCCCGGTCGGCAACGGCAGAGAGTTTTGACAGAAACCGGATCGACACAGGCATCAATCAGATCGTCAGCCCAAACCCACAACCTTGACCGGCACGGACCGCCTTCACGCCCTTGGCAGAGCGCGGCATCCGTCCAGATAAAAGCCACTCATGGAAGCAACGTTGAATCTACTGTTGTTGGAAGATGTCGGTTCAGACGCCGAGCTGGTGGAGCACGAGCTCAGGCGCTCCGGTTTCCAGCTCAACAGCCGGCGCGTCGAATCGAGGGAGGATTTCCTGCGCGAGCTGACCGACGGGCCGACTGACATTATTCTCGCCGATTACGCGCTCCCGCAATTCAGCGCGCTCGAGGCGCTGCAACTGCTGAACGAAGTGCGCTCCAAGGTCCCCCTGATCCTCGTCACCGGATCCAACTCCGAGGAAGTCGCCGTGCGCTGCATGCAGGAGGGCGCGGAGGACTACATCCTCAAATCGAGCCTCAAGCGCCTGCCTTCCGCCGTGCAACGGACGATCACCAAGTGTCGCGCCGATCACCAGCGGCAGGCCACCGAGACGGCCCTCCGCCGCAGCGAGGAACAGTATCGGCTGATCACCGAGAACACCCGCGACCTCATCTGCCTGCTCGATCTCGATGGCAACTTCCTCTATGCCACACCATCGTTCGAACTAGTGCTCGGCATCCCGGCCGGAAATCTTCTGGCCTCCACCTGCACCACGCTGATACATCCGGACGACGCACGGGCATTCAGGGAAACAATGGACGAATCCCTCTTCTTCCACGAGAGCCGGACGGCGGAGCTTCGTTTCCGCCACAGCCATGGCCACTGGATCACGTTTGAAACCGCCGCCAGCCACATCTTTGACGATGACGGCAAGCCACAGCGGGCGTTGCTCGTCTCCCGTGACACTTCGGATCGCAAACGCGCCGAGAAGGAAATCCGAAAGCTGGCCGCCTTCCCGCGCTTCAACCCGAATCCGGTCCTGGAGTTTGCCGCCGACGGTTCACTCACCTACTTTAACGACGCGGCGCAGGAGATGGCGCGCTCGCTGAAGAAGAATCATCCGCAATCCATCCTCCCGCTGAACACCGCCAACGTCGTGAAGATGTGCCTGTCCACGGGGCAGAACCGGCTGCAACTGAACACCAACATCGGCGGGCGCATCCTGTCCTGGTCGTTCTTTCCCGTCATGGCAAACCGCGTCGTGCATTGCTACGCCGAGGACGCCACGGATCGCCTGAACCTGGAGGCGCAGCTCCGCCAGGCGCAGAAGATGGATTCCGTCGGCCAGCTCGCCGCCGGTGTCGCTCATGACTTCAACAACATCCTGACCATCATCCAGGGCCACGCCGGCCTCCTGAAATCCGCGCCGGATCTCGATCCACGGCTCATGGAGTCATCGCGCCAGATCGCCATCGCCGCCGAACGCGCCGCCAATCTCACCCGCCAGCTGCTCATGTTCAGCCGCAAGCAGATCATGCAGCCGCAACTGCTGAACCTGAACGAGGTGATCAACGACCTTGCAAAAATCCTGCGGGCCAGCGTCGGCGAACAAGTGGAGCTGAAGCGGCATACCTCCGACGATCTCCCGCCCATCCACGCTGATTCCGGCATGATGGAACAAATCCTCGTGAACCTTGCCGTCAACGCGCGCGACGCCATGCCGCGCGGCGGCGGCCTCACCATCAGCACCAAATTCGAGCCAATCGATGCCGCCTACGCCAGCCGCCAGCCGGAGGCACGCGAGGGAAACTTCATCTGCCTCAACGTCACCGACACCGGGCACGGCATGGACAACGGAACCCTGTCCCGCATCTTCGAGCCGTTCTTCACGACGAAAGAAATTGGCAAAGGCACCGGCCTCGGACTGGCCACCGTTTACGGAATCGTCAAACAGCACCAGGGCTGGATCGAGGTCGAAAGCCAGATCGGACGCGGCACCGCCTTCAAAGTCTTCATCCCCGTCGCCACCAAGGCCGCCCCGGCCCCGGCGAGCGCCAGATCGAAGAACATGCCGACCGGCAGCGAAACCATCCTGCTCGTCGAGGACGAATCCGCGCTGCGCGAACTCGTTCAGGAAATCTTGGAAAAACGCGGGTATCAAGTAATCGAAGCCGCCACCGGCGTCGAGGCGCTGGAAGTTTGGAAACAGCGGAAGGACGAGATCGATCTCCTCTTTACTGACATGATGATGCCGGACGGAATCTCCGGCCGCGAGCTGGCCGAGCGGATTCTAAAGGACCGCCCGGAGTTGAAGGTCATTTACAGCAGCGGCTACAGCATGGATGTGTTCGCGGCGGACTCGACCTTCTGCGACAGCAGCAACTTCCTGCAAAAGCCGTATGATCCGGAAACCCTCGCGCAGATCGTCCGCGAATCCCTGGATGCCACCCCGATGCTCGCGACCTGACGCGGGCTAAACCTCCGCCTTCGATTCGCGACCGACCAGATCCCGCAGCGCAAGAGCCACGCTCTTGTCCTCGTATAACACCGCATGCACCTCGTCGATGATCGGCGTGCTGACGCCCTTCTTGCGCGCCAGTTGGTAGGCTGACCTCGCCGTGGGATATCCCTCCGCGATGGAAACCGAGCTGGCCAGAATGTCCGCCAGCTTCTCCCCGCGTCCGAGCCGCTCGCCCAATCCACGGTTCCGGCTCAACTTCGAAAAACACGTCACCGTCAAGTCGCCCAGCCCGCTCAAGCCCGCGAAGGTTTCCGGCTGCGCGCCGCACGCCACGCCCAGCCGGCGAATCTCCCCGACGCCACGCGTCAGCAGCGCCGCCTTGGAATTATCTCCAAACCCGAACCCGTCACAAACACCGGCGGCAATAGCGACGACATTCTTCAACGCGCCGCCCATCTCGACACCCATCAGGTCCGCGCTCGCGTAAACGCGGAACGGAACCGTGTGAAACATTCCCTGCACCGCCTGCGCGACGGCCATGTCGCGGCTCGCCGCAACGATCGCCGACGGAATACCCTTGGCGACTTCAAACGCCAGCGTCGGGCCGGACAACGCCGCGACCTGAGCCCCTGGCGCAGTCTGGCCCAGAACGCCACACATCGTCAGCCCCGTCTCGTGTTCAACGCCCTTGGTCACGCTCACCACCACGCCGGTGAAATCCTTCAACTCAGCCGTGACTCGGCGAAAGGCTTTCGAAGGAACGGCGACCACGACCACCTCGGCTGCGCCCACCGCCGTCAGAAGGTCTGGTTCGTATTTCCAGTTCGCGGGAAGTTTGATCCCCGGCAGGTAGCGTACGTTCGCCCCGGTGCTTCGCATCTCTTCCAGATGCGTGGCGTCGTGCCCCCACAGGACGATCTCGTGCAGGCTTCTCTCCAGCACCAGCGCCAGCGCCGTGCCCCACGCGCCCGCTCCCAACACCGTGACCTTCATTGCGCCGCCTCCTCCGGCTTTTTCTGCCCGAACCGTGGCTCGGTGCCGTTCATCAGCCGTTGAATGTTTCCCTTGTGCTTGTAAATCGCCAGAACACCCATCGCTCCCGTCACCGCAGTCAATGTCCAGTCGCGCGTCGTCAGCCACGTCGCAAACGGCAGCGTGGCCGACGCGGCCAGCGAACCAATCGAGACGTAACGCGTCGCTGCGCACAGGACGATCCAGACACTCAAGATGATCAACAGCGCCCATGGCACGAGCGCCGTGAGCACTCCCGCCGAAGTCGCGATGCCCTTGCCGCCCTTGAAACCGAGCCAGCACGGATAATTGTGACCAAGCACGGCAAAGAGGGACGCCACGATGGCAGCGAACACGCGATCCCCACCGAGAAGATCCGGCGACGAAAACTGTTCCACGATCAACATCGCCACCACGCGCACCGCCACCCAGCCCTTCAACGCGTCCACCAGAAGGACAAGAATTCCCGCCGGCTTCCCGAGAACCCGCAGCGCATTCGTCGCGCCGATGTTCCCACTGCCGACCTTGCGGATATCGATGCCCTTCACACGCGCCACAAGGAAGCCGGTCGGGATCGAGCCCAACAAATACGCGGCGACGGCGATGAGAGCGTAACTCAAAAAATGCACGTCCCGACTCTATGAACACTCATTTCAAAGTTCAAAGCTCAAAGCTCAAAGTTCACCCGTGGCCCGAAGTTTCCTTTGAGCTTTGAACTTTGATCTTTGAACTTCCCGCGTCCTCAATGGCAATCTCCGCCCGTGGCAGATACCTCGAAACCAACCGCCCATAAACTTCGCGTCGCCGTCCTCGGCACCGGCGCGCTCGGCAAGGAACACGCCCGCATCTACAGCGAACTCGCGCAAGCCGGTCTCGTAGAATTCGCCGGCATCTTCGATGTGTCTGCCGAGACCGCCCGCCGCATCGCCGAGAAGCTGCGCACCCGCGCCTTCACCTCCGTCGCCGAAGCGATGGAATCCGCCGACGCCCTCAGCATCGTCACGCCCACCGTCACGCACTTCGATCTCGCGAAGCAGCTCCTCCAGCAAGGCAAGCATGTCCTCGTAGAGAAGCCGATGACCGACAACACCGCACAGGCCGCCGAGTTAATCCAACTCGCCCGCCAGCACCGCTGCGTGCTGCAAGTCGGCCACGTCGAGCGCTTCAATCCCATCTTCAAGTATCTCGAAACCGTCGCCACCCAGCCGCGCTTCATCGAGACGCATCGGCTCTCCCCCTACCCTGCGCGCAGCACCGACATCGGCGTCGTGCTCGACCTGATGATTCACGATCTCGATGTCGTGCTGGCCTTCGTGAAGTCGCCCGTCGTCAGCGTGGATGCCGTGGGGATTCCCGTGCTCAGCAAGTCCGAGGACATCGCCAACGCGCGCCTGCGCTTCGCCAATGGCTGCGTCGCGAACCTCACCGCCAGCCGCATCAGCCCCGAGCGGATGCGGAAGATTCGCGTCTTCAGCGGCCCGGAGAACACCTGCTACATCTCGCTCGATTACCGCGCGCAGGAAGGCTACATCTACCGCATCGCCCGGGATGACGAGGAGGAAAGCTCGCTGCTCAAGAAACTGCTCTCGTCGCGAGACTCCACCATCGTCAGCGAGTTCGCCGGCAAACGCATCGTGCGCGAGCCGGTGCCGATCACGAAGGAGGAGCCGCTCAAGCAGGAGCTGATGCACTTCGTGGAATGCGTGCGCGAACAACAGACCCCGATGGTCAGCGGCGAGTCTGCCAAGCGCGCGCTCGACCTCGCGTTTGAGATCACGCGGCAGATTCAGGCGCAGCCGAATTCAGTAGGATGATGATTTCGATTCCGCTCATCCAAGCGATACGCGCCCAATACCGGCTGCCCTGGACTGGAGTGCATGGAGCGATTCATTGGGCGCGGGTCATGGAAACCGGCTGGCGGCTGGCGAAGTTGACCGGGGCTAGGCCTCACGTTGTGGAGCTGTTCGCCGTCTTCCACGACGCCCGCCGGCTCAATGAACACAGCGATCATGACCACGGTCGCAGAGGGGCTGAACTCGCCGTCCAACTACGTGGAAGTTCTTTTGAACTCAGCGACGGGGATTTCGCACTCCTCCATGAGGCTTGTTCGCTGCATACGGATGGTCTTACCGACGGCGACACAACCGTGCAGACCTGTTGGGATGCCGACCGACTCGATCTCGGACGGGTCGGCATCACTCCCGAGCCGCGTTACCTGTGTACCGCGGCCGCGAAAAACCAAGAGATGATTCGGTGGGCAGACGCCCGAGCTTGTGATGACTTCGTCCCGGTGTTTGCGCGGGAAACGTGGGTTTCCATCTGAGCAATGCTTCGCATGAAACCAACATCGTTCATGCTCATCGCCGGCGAGCCCAGCGGCGATCTGCTCGCGGCGGAATTGGTCGCGGCGCTGAAACAGGAAATGCCTGCGGCCGTTCAATTCTTCGGCGCGGGCGGCGCAAAGATGGCCAGCGCTGGCGTCGAGCTCGCCTTCGACATGACGGAGCACGCCGTTGTCGGCCTCGTCGAGGTCCTGAAACACCTCGGGAAGTTCAAGCGTCTGTTCGATCAACTCGTCGCGCTGGCGTTCGAACGTCGGCCCGATGTGATCGTGTGCGTGGATTTCTCCGGCTTCAACCGGCGCTTCGCCCGCCAGATTCGCTGGGAGCTGGAAGTGCGGCGAGCCACGCACGGCAACTGGAAGCCGAAGATTGTTCAATACGTCTCGCCTCAAGTCTGGGCCTCACGCCCCGGACGTGCGAACGCGATGGCGCGCGACTTCGATCTGCTGCTGGCGATCTTTCCCTTCGAGAAGGCGTGGTATGCGAAACGTGTTCCCCAGATGCGCGTGGAGTTTGTCGGGCATCCGGCGGTGGACCGATTCAACGTCGAATGTTCAACGTTGAACGTTGAACGCTCAACCGCATCCGTCCTGTTGCTCCCCGGAAGTCGCGTCGGCGAGCTGAAGCGCCACCTGCCCGTGATGCTCGACGCGCTGAAAGTCATCCAGGCCGCCGCTCCAGACATTCGCGCGCGGATGGTGCTGCCGAACGACTCCCTCCTCCAGCTCGCGGGCGAGTTTGATTGTCCACCGGGCCTCGACCTACAGGTTGGCAATCTGCACACGGCTCTTGCCGAAGCCACCGTCGCCATCGCTTCCACCGGCACGGTCACCATGGAGTGCGCCTACTTCGGCGTGCCCACGGTCGCAATGTACAAAACCTCCTGGAGCACCTACGAGATAGGGAAACGGATCATCCAAGTGAAGTTTCTCGCGATGCCGAACATCCTCGCCGATGAAGCTCTCTTCCCGGAATTCATCCAGCATGACGCCACTCCCGAGAAGATTGGCAGCGCCACCGTGAAACTTCTGAAAGATCCAGCACGCCGGGAAATCATCCGGAGGAAACTCGGCACTGTTGTGGCGTCCCTTGGCGGCGCAGGCGCCAGCCGCCGCGCCGCACAAGCGATAGAAACCCTTCTGCAATCTCCCGCGTGACGCACGCCGTCGGGCCGCACGTCACTCCGAGTTGCGTCGGATGGCCAGCACACCGACCAGCAACCCGACTCCAAACGCGACGCCGATGGATTGATACGGATGCTCGCGAATCACTTCATCGGTTGCCCTGGCACCAGCGACCGCCTTCTCCTGCAATCGCTCGCAACTACGCTTCGCGGATTCCAACGCCGCATGCAGACCCTTGCGAGCTGACTTCGCCTTGTCGGTCAAGTCGCCCGCCGTCGCTTCCAGCAAGTCCTCCGCATTGCGGGAGAGATGCCTCAGTTCAGTCACCAATTGTTCAGTGTTCATAACGGTTCCTTTCATCTTCGTGGTCTCCGGCCGGAACTCCCGACGTCGGAAACTCCACTCCATCCAGCCTCATCCATCGCGAGGATTCCTGCTCTCCTGAGATTGCCGAACCCCGCTCACTTCTTGATCGTCCGTAATGCTTCGGCGCTGCCGACAGCAAGAGTTGGCCAGCAAATTCTGCAAAACATTTTCCAACACCCGCGAAGCACGCGCCACGGCCACATGCTCTGTTAGCCGTGATCGTAAGCGACCTCAATCGCATCAAAACCTATGAACGTGCTCATGGATAAAGACCCGTCAGCGACCCCGCCATCAACACCGGTCAACCCGGTCACCGGGAAGAGTTGCACCACCGCTTACGCCTATCCGAGGAACTTCCTCGGCCACCGTTTTGTTTACGTCGTCGTGTCGCCGCGCGCACGAGGTCTTTCGATCGGGATCAACTTCAACCCGGACAAGCGATGCAACTTCGACTGCGTCTATTGCGAGGTGGACCGGAGCATTCACGGACGCGACCGTGAGCTTGATGTTGATGTGATGGCGGATGAGTTGACCGCAACGATCGATGCCTCGATGACGGGCGCGCTGCGAGAGATGCCCATCTATCAGAACCTGCCCGAGGAACTGCTGAAGCTGCGTCACGTGACTTTGAGCGGGGATGGCGAACCGACCCTCAGCCCTCACTTTTCTGACGGCGTGCAAACCGTCGCCCACGTTCGAGCCCTCGGACGCTTCCCGTTCTTCAAGATAGTTCTGGTCACCAACGCCTCGGGATTCGACCTCCCCGAGGTTCAGCGCGGACTCAAACAGCTCACGAGTCACGATGAAATCTGGGCCAAGCTGGACGCCGGCACGCAGACGTGGATGAACACCATCAACAAGAGCGAAGTTCCGCTGGAGAAGATTCTCTCGAACATCCTTCTCGTGGCGAAAACCCGGCCAGTGATCATTCAGAGCCTCTTTGCATCGCTGGATAACGCGGATCCGCCCACCGATCAGATTGAGCAATACGCCCTGCGTTTGCGTGACCTCAAGGACGCCGGCGCGCAGATTCCTCTCGTCCAGATTTACTCTGCGAACCGGCCTACGCACAACGCCCGCTGCCGCCACCTGCCGCTGCGCAGCCTGTCGCAAATCGCGCAAACCGTCCGGCGCATCAGCGGCCTCAAAGCAGAAGTCTTCTAACCGGGCAAACCATCAGCGACCGAACGCCTTGGCGTGCGCCGCAAATCGTTCCTGCAAACTTCCACACACATGCTTGCAGAGATCGAAGATGGTAAGGTCCGCGATGAAATAGATGACATTCAACCCCTCCTTGCGCCGACCAAGGATCCCTGCGTCCGTCAACGTCTGGAGATGTCGGGATACGTTCGCCTGGGTCAGGCCAGTGGCTTCCACGAGCTGGGAAACATTCCGCTCTCCTTGCTCCAGGGCGCGCAGCAACTTGAGACGGCTCGCCTCACCCAGCACCCGGAATCGGGCGGCGACAAGCTCCAACGCCTGGTCCGACATCGCCGAAGGTTCAATCTTGCGTGGCATAAACTTCAAAATTCATTCTTGCGTATACCTTATATGCGCATATAGTCATATTGTCAATTGCGCGTTTAGTGCGATTTCAAATGAAAGGCATGTTTATGACAATCGAAAATAGCATCCGCATCCTCGCCGGCATCATGGTCCTGACCAGCGTTGCCCTCGCCCATTG
Organism: Pedosphaera parvula Ellin514; assembly: GCA_945872975.1. GTDB lineage: Bacteria > Verrucomicrobiota > Verrucomicrobiia > Limisphaerales > JADJPG01 > JADJPG01. Next base: position 11,220 of record CAMCCU010000010.1, on the reverse strand, counting down.
GGTGAGTCCGTCCTGGCTGCTCCTCGCCGTCTTTGTCGGCTTGAACCTGATTCAATCCGCCTTCACCGGCTTCTGCCCGGCTGAAATCATCCTCAAGAAGATTGGCGTGGGAGGAAAAGGCGGCTCCTGCTGCAAGTAACTCGCACCACTGCGAACATCCCCTCATGAAGCCAGCAATATTCACCGCACTCGGATTGATGGCGCTCCTCACCGCCTGCCACAAGAGCCCGGAGCGAGCGGCGTCCACCGAGCTGCCAGCAGCCAAAGTCCGCATCCAGACCATCGAGAGCAAGACGCGGACAGCCACGGAAGAGGTCATGGGAACCATCCGCGCCCGCTACCGCGCCGTGCTGGAGGCGAAGGTGAGCGGCAGCATCGAGAAGCTGCCCGTGGTCCTCGGGCATTCGGTGAAGTCAGGGGAGTTGCTCGTCGAGCTCGACGCTCGTGAAATCAAAGCCCGGCTCGATCAAGCCCTCACTCAGCGCGAGCAGTTCGGTCGCGACACGGAACGTCTCCGAAAACTGCTGGCCAACAACGCCGTTTCCCGGCAGGAATTCGAAACGATTGAATCCCGCTACCGCGTCGCCGTGGCGGCCGTCACAGAGGCAGAGACCCTGCTCGCCTATACCAAGGTCATTGCGCCGTTCGACGGCGTCATCACTCGCAAGCACGTCGAAGTCGGAGACCTTGCTGCACCCGGCAAGCCACTGCTCGAGATGGAAGATCCTCGCTCACTCCGACTCGAGGCGGATGTTCCCGAGGCCGCCATCAGCAGCATCGTTTCCGGTGCGAAGCTGCCCGTGCGCATCGCGGGCGTGACCAACGAACTCGCCGCCACCGTCAGCGAGATCGCACCCGCCGCCGACCCGAACAGCCGCACGTTCCTCGTGAAATGCGAACTACCCTCGGGCTCCGGCGCGCGCACGGGACAGTTCGGCCGTCTCTCCGTCCCGCTCGGCGAAACCACCGCTCTCCGCGTCCCCGCCAGCGCGCTCACTCAGCGCGGCCAGCTGGAAATGGTGTTTGCCATCGTCAACAACCGCGCCCAGATGCGTCTCGTGAAATCCGGCAAGCGCGTCGGCGATGAAATGGAGCTTCTCTCCGGAGTGACCAAGGGTGATCAGGTCGCCATCGAGAACGTCACCGTGCTCCGCGACGGTCAAGCGGTCGAAGTCATTCGCTGAGGCCGCACCATGACTCCCCCCGACACATCTGCTCCCGCCGGAGAAACACTTGGAGTCGCCGGACGCATCGCGCGCGGCTTCATCAATTCCAAGCTGACCCCGCTCGTCGTCATCACCTCCGTGCTGCTCGGGCTGGCCGCTGTCATTCTCCTTCCGCGCGAAGAAGAGCCGCAGATCAAGGTTCCAATCATCGACGTCCTCGTCTCCATGCCCGGCTCCGGCGCGAAGGAGGTCGAGGAACGCGCCACGCGCCCGATGGAGAAGCTCCTCTGGGAAATCCCCGGCGTGGAATACATCTACTCCACGTCACAGCCCGGCCAGAGCCTCGTCATCGTCCGCTTCAAAGTCGGCGAGAACGCGGAGGAAAGTCTCACCAAGCTCCACCAGAAACTTCAGGCGAACTTCGATCGCATCCCGCACGGCGTCAGTTACCCGATGATCAAGCCGCGGTCCATCGACGACGTCCCCATTCTCGCGCTCACCTTCCACAGTGAACGCTACGATCATCTCACGCTTCGGCGCGTCGCATCGCAGGTCGATGACGCGGTGAAACAAGTCCAGCTCGTCGCCGAAACCACGCTCATCGGCGGCGCGCGACGCCAGGTTCGCGTGCTGCTCGATCCCAGCCGCCTCGCCTCGCGCAATCTCAGCGCGGCGGGAATCGTCCCGATGCTGCGCCAGGCGAACCGTCAATCTGCCTCCGGCGGTCTCACCAGCAACAACCAGGACATCGCCATCGAGACTGGCGCGTTCCTGACCAGCGTGCAGGACGTCGGCAACGTCGTGGTCGGCGTCTTCGGCGGCAAACCCGTTTACCTGCGCGAAGTCGCCGAGATCGTCGATGGTGCGGAAGAACCTTCGCAGTATGTCTTCCACGGCAGCGGTTCCGGCTCAGTCGATCAACCCGCCGTCACGCTCGCGATCGCCAAACGCCCCGGCGCGAATGCCATCGCCGTCGCCGACGATGTCTTGAGGAAAGTGGAAACGTTGAAAGGCGTCATCATCCCAGCGGACGTCACCGTCTCCATCACGCGGCACTACGGCGAAACGGCGTCCGAGAAATCCAACGAGCTGCTCTGGCACATGCTCATCGCCGTCGTCAGCGTCTCGATTCTCATCCTGCTCACGCTCGGCTGGCGCGAATCCGGCATCGTTGCCGTGGCCATTCCCGCGACGCTCGCGCTCACCCTGCTCGTCTTCTACCTCTACGGCTTCACGCTGAACCGCATCACGCTGTTCGCGCTCATCTTCTCCATTGGAATCCTGGTGGACGACGCGATCGTCGTCGTCGAGAACATCGTCCGGCACTTTCATCTCCCGCAGAACAAGGGCCGCGATTGGACCACCATCGCCATCGAAGCCGTCAACGAAGTTGGCAACCCGACAATTCTCGCGACCTTCGCCGTCATCGCCGCCGTGCTGCCGATGGCGTTCGTCGGCGGATTGATGGGCCCCTACATGCGGCCGATTCCAATTGGTTCCAGCGCGGCGATGTTCTTCTCGCTCGCGATTGCCTTCATCGTCACGCCGTGGGCCGCCGTTCGCATTCTGAAGATCGGCCGCAAGTATTCCTCGCTCACCGCCGGCAAGGCGGAAGTCACCACCACGCCGCATCTTCATTCCGAACATCCCGAGGATTTCTTCACGAAGCTTTACCGCCGCATCATGTCGCCGCTGCTCTCGCATCGTGGATGGCGGTTCGGGTTTCTCGGCGGCATCACCGCGCTGCTGCTCGGCTCAATGGCGCTCGTCGGCATCGGCTGGGTGAAGGTCAAGATGCTACCGTTCGACAACAAGGGTGAGTTCCAGATCATCCTGAACATGCCGGAAGGCAGCTCGCTCGAACGCACCGCCCAGGCCGCACGCGAGATCGCCGCTGCGATCCGTGTGGAACCGGAAGTCACCGACTACCAAATCTACGTCGGCACCGCGTCGCCGTTTAACTTCAACGGCCTCGTCCGCCACTACTTCATGCGGCGCGGCGCGAATGTCGCCGACATTCAGGTGAACCTCGTCGGCAAACACGACCGTAAGGCGCAGAGCCACGACATCGCGAAACGCATCCGCCCGCGCGTCACCGAGATTGCGACGAAGTTCGATGCCCGTGTCGCCATCGCCGAAGTCCCGCCCGGCCCGCCCGTGTTGCAAACTCTCGTCGCGGAACTCTACGGCCCGACCGAAGACGCACGTCATGCGCTCGCGAAGAAGGTTCGCGACATCTTCAAGCAAACCGACGGCGTCGTGGACGTGGATTGGTATCTGGAAGCCGATCAGCCGAAGACGCGCTTCGCCATCGACAAGGAGAAGGCCGCGCTCCACGGCATCAGCGCCGAAACCATTTCGCAAACCCTGCGCATCGCCGTCGGCGGCGAATCCGTCGATCTGCTCCATCAGCCGCGTGAAAAGGAGGACGTGAACATCGTCTTCGAACTCCCACGCTCGTCTCGCGCCACGCCCGAGGAACTGCTCGCGCTACGCGTGCGTTCCGGCGATGGCAATGCCTTGCCCGAACCCGCCGCCGCCGGAAGCGTTCCTCCGCTCGTGCCCTTGCGCGAACTCGTGACCGTCGAGCGCACGATCGCCGACAAAGCCATCTACCATAAGAACCTCATTCCCGTGACCTATGTGATCGGCGACGTCGCCGGCGTCATCGAGAGCCCCGTCTACGCCATCCAAAAGATGAACAAGGCCATCCGCGCGCTCGACACGCGGGAGTTTGGCGGCAGCGGAGGCGAGCTGAAGATTCACAACGCCAGTCTGCCCTTCTCGGATCTCGAGCCGTCGATGAAATGGGACGGCGAATGGCACATCACCATCGAAGTCTTTCGCGACCTCGGCCTCGCCTTCGCCGCGGTGCTCGTCCTGATCTACGTGCTGATGGTCGGCTGGTTCCGCTCCTTCCTCACGCCGCTCGTTGTCATGATGGCGATTCCGTTCTCGCTCGTCGGCATCCTGCCGGCCCACGGCGGCATGGGCGCGTTCTTCACCGCCACCTCGATGATCGGCTTCATGGCCGGCGCCGGCATCGTCGTTCGCAACTCCATCATCCTCGTGGACTTCATCGAGCAACGTCTCCGCGAAGGCATGTCGCTCGCCGATGCCGTGGTGGATGCCGGCGCGGTGCGCTTCCGTCCCATGCTGCTCACCGCGATGGCCGTTGTCGTGGGTGCAGGAGTGATCCTGTTCGATCCCATCTTCCAGGGCCTCGCCATCTCGCTCATGGCGGGCGAAGTGGCGTCGCTCCTGATCAGCCGCATGGCCGTGCCGGTGCTTTACTTCATGGCCAACGATCGCTCCAAAACCAAGACCGCCGCCAAAGGCTGAACGAGACTTCCCGGCCAGTTGCTCCGCCAAGAACGGGATATCAAACAGCAACTCCCGTGCGGCGGCGTGCAGGCGGACGGGTGATAGTTCACTACATGAAACGAATCATCTCCATGAGCCGCATCGTCGATTCGCACGAGGTTACCAAAGGCACACGTGAAGTCATCGCTTCCGCTGAAGCCGAGTTCGATGAGCGTAAGTCTGAGCTCGTCATCGACCTCGACAGCAAAGTGCAAGTCACCGACGCGCACGGACGCGATACTCTCGTGACGGAAGATTGGTTGCCGGCGCGTGAAATCGTTCGCGAACACCTGTCCCTTTCCGATGCGCCCGATGCCTCGAAAGAAATCTTCGAGCGCTGGGCTCACAAGGTTCGAGAATCGATTCCCTCGCTCGCAGAGAAGTAACGCGCACGATTCGCCCTCGTCGAACCGAGCCCGGTGAATTTCAGTCAGCGACCTGCCGTCAGCCCTGCATCTATGGCATTATCCCTTCACCTCCGCGCCCGTGCGCTCGCCGTGTTGCTCTTCGTCGGCTTTCAGCTCCCGGCTTTTGCCAGGACACAAACGTTCCACGTCTCACCTCAAGGCAACGACGCCTGGTCTGGCCGCCTCTCCGACGCGAAGCGCGATAAGACCGACGGCCCCTTCGTAACTCTGCCCGCCGCACTCGAAGCCGTCCGCAAAGCGCGACGCGACGCCAACTCCGCCCAGGACAATTTCACCATTCTCCTGCGCGGCGGCACTTACGAACTCACCACGCCCATCGTGCTCACACCTGAAGACTCCGGGCTCAGCGCGCAACAACCCTTCACCATCGCCGCCTATCGCAAGGAGAAGCCCGTCCTCAGCGGCGGTCGTCGCATTCCCGGCTGGCGACTTGTGAACGGCCAGCCCGGCCTGTGGGAAGCCGAAGTTCCCTTTGCCCGCGAAGCTCCGTTTCGTTCCCTCTTCGTAAACGGCCAGCGCGCCATCCGCGCACGCACGCCGAACGAAGGTTTCTTCCGCATCCAAGGCGAGAGCCCGCAGGACAAGCCCGTGAAGCTCCGTTTCAAAGCCGGCGACATTCAGAAATCGTGGGCCGACTCCGGCGAGACCGAAGTCATCGCGTTGCTCGCGTGGGCGGACTTCCGCCTCTACATCCGCAGCGTGGACGACGAGGCCAACGTCGCGACGCTCTCCGGCGATGCCCGTCCGTCCAACAAAGAAGCCAACGCGCGTTACTTCGTCGAGAACGCCCCCGGCAGTCTCGACGCGCCTGGCGAATGGCAGCTCGATCGCACGCGCGGCATCGTCCGCTATCTTCCGCGCCCCGGCGAAGACATGCTCAAGGCCGAGGTCATCGCGCCGCGTCTCGAAGATCTGCTCCAACTCAAAGGTGATCTCGCCGCGAAACGCGCCGTGCGCCACGTCGTCCTGCGCGGGCTCACCTTCAGCCACACCGATTGGTCGATGCCGCCCGAAGGTTACGCCGACACGCAAGCCGCCATCGCGACCCGTGGCGATCTCTACGCCGAGGCCGCGACCGATTGCATCGTGGAGAACAACACCTTCAGCCATCTCTCCGGCTACGCGCTCGATTTCGGACGCGGCTGCCAGCGGAACAAGATCGTGGGCAACGAAGCCTTCGACCTCGGCGGGGGCGGCATCCGCATCGGCGAACCCGGCGATCGCACACCCGACGCCTTCACCGCCAATCACACGCACACCGTCACGGATAATCATTTCCACCAGCTCGGCCGCATCTATCCACCCGCCATCGGCGTCTTCATTCTTCAAAGCGGCACCAATCGCATCGCGCACAACCACATTCACGATCTCTACTACACCGCCGTCTCCGTGGGTTGGAACTGGGGCTATCAGGAAACGCCCTGCCGCGAGAACGTGATCGAATTCAATCACATGCACGACATCGGCCAGTCCATGCTCAGCGACATGGGCGCCGTCTATACGCTCGGCATCCAGCGCGGCACCGTCATTCGGAACAACCTCATCCACGACGTGAACTCGTTCACCTACGGCGGCTGGGGCTTGTATCCCGATGAGGGCAGCACCGGCATCGTCTGGGAAAACAACGTCGTCTATCGCACCAAGAGCGCGGGCTTTCATCAGCACTACGGGCGCGAGAATATCATTCGCAACAACATCTTCGCCTTCGGGAAGGAACATCAGGTCATGCGCACGCGCGACGAGGAACACGTCTCCTTCTTCTTCACGAACAACATCGTTTACTTCAATTCCGGCACGCTCCTCGGCAGCAGCTGGAAGAACGAACGTTTCGTCATCGACCACAACCTCTACTTCGACACCCGCACCGCCGCCGCACCCGACAACCTCAAGTTCTCCAATGCCACCGTAGACAAGTGGCGCGCCCGCGGCCACGACACACACTCTGTGATCACCGACCCGCTCTTCGTCGCGCCGGAGAAGTTAGACTTCCGTCTGCGCAAGGACTCCCCTGCCCTCGCGCACGGTTTCAAACCGATCGACATCAGCAAAATCGGCGTGCGCCCGGCGTCGAAGCGGTCCGATCGCTGACCGGCCAACGTGCCGCCGACATTCAGCATGTTCCATGGAGCGCAGGTCTCCGACCCGGCGTGGTTTCGCTGTAGGAACACGGCAGAGCGAAAACCGCATCTGCCCTTCGGCAATGACTTCTCCGTCCTCATCAAACCACTCTCGGACTTCATCAACCCACCCTCCACCTTCAGAAAACCCTTCTCGGAGTTCGTCGGACGACTCTCGGTGTTTATCCGAGCCATCTCGGAGGTCAGCAAACGCCGCTCGACCTCCGTCGAACACCGCTCCAAGTTCGTCCAGGACTACGCCGCCCGTAGAAGACGTCCCTCCAGGTTCAGCCGACACATCTGGACGTTCATCATTGAAGACCCAGAGTTTGGACTGCCTCCTCCGGCTACGTGGAGAGAACGTGATTTCGGAAGTCATCACCGCACCTGACGCAGCCGGAAGAATTCATTGGCGGGCGGCGCTGCCACCTTCACTTCAAAGGCGGAGAGAGTCGTCATCACGGTGTTAGTCGAAGCCCGCCAGAGTATGGGCTCCCGCAGTTCGGCGGCGGCTTCGAGGATCGCATCCGCCCTTGTTCTTGGCCACGAAACGATGCCGCCAAGAGGCTGCCTCAACATGCCAAGACGGATGGAGTCACCGATCGCAATCGTGCCGCTGGCGCTCGCTGTGGCCGCTCCCGCCCGGACCGCGAGGGACCATGGATAATTTCCAAGAGCAGCATAGCTGTGGGCGGCATTTCGGTTCGTGTCGTGAGGCGAGCCGTCGCCGAAGTTCCAATCATACGTGACGCTCGCGGTCGTATTGCTCGGCGTGGCCACCGCGCTGAACGCAGCGGGCCAGCCCGGCGGATAGTCCGGTGGCACCAGCGCGTTCACGGCGATCGAATAAGGGCCTTCCGCCACCACCACCGTGCCGGTGGCGAGCAGCGAGTTCTTCGACCCGTTCCACGCGGCGAAAGTGAACTTGTCCGTCCCGACGAATCCCGGATCAGGAAAATAGGTTGCCACCGAATTGCTCAACCCCACCGAGCCATGCGCGGGTTGCGAGATGAGGCGCGCTTCGGCGCCGGCCCGCTGTGAGCGGCAGCGTCATGCTGATTGCCCGGCCACTGGTTATGTTGGTGCTGACGTGGCGGGCGGCTGGCGCGACGCTCGTGTTGAGGTTCTCGCTGCGCGGTCCGTTGTGGCAGTTGTAGCAGCCCACGATTGCGCCTTGGAACAGGGGCAGGGAAATGCTTCCAGCATCAAAGCTCGCCGTGAGCGTGCGCGGCCCAAGAGCGCGAAAGAGCACGCTGCCCCGATAATCCGCACCGTGGCACGCGGCGCATTTCTGCCGGTCAGTGTCGCTGTGAATGGCGTCGTGGTGATAGCTGACCCAGCCCTGTCCAATCGGATGCATGCCGTGCGGTCCGGCAGCGGCGGTGTCCACCCCAGCCCCACCGACGCAGGGTCGGCAAGCGGTGAAATGTGGATTGGCTCTCGAGTTTCATTACAACCGTACGCTAATCCGGCGGCGGCGGACTTCCAGACGGAGGCACGAAAATTCTCGCTCCCTTTGTTGTCGGCAAGGGATAAGAAAATGGCTGGCGCGCTCGTGTGGTAATTCGGAAATAGACCACCCACCAAGCGGCGTCCCCAGTTCTGGGGACTGGTGGGAGACACGGGTTCCGGTAATTTGGTGACGTGTAACGCGCTTGGTTCTCAAGTGTGTTTTGTGTGAAGAGGCCGGACCTGTTGTCCGGCCTTTCTGTTTTTCAGCGTGCCACTTTTCCCGTTGCTTCCGTTCTCTCCGCCTCCCTAATCTATCTGCCAAAGCCATGGACAGAAACGGATACAAGGCAACTCATCCTGCATCCAACCCTCGTCCGCTGTTGGGATTCGCCTTGTGGATGCTCGGCGCGATCGTCGCCTTCGGGCAGGCCGACGTGGAGGAGCGAACTCCTGTTCCGTCACCCGCGTTTTCCGTGCCGGGCGGCGTCCATTCGAAGCCGTTCGAAGTTGAGCTCCGAGCCTCAACGCCGGCGGCGGGAACGGTGATTCGCTACACGCTGGATCGCTCGGAGCCGACGGGGCTGTCCGCGTTGTACGCCCGGCCGCTCACCATCACCAACTCGGTCTATGTCCGGGCTCGCACGTTCGTTCCCGGTCGGAACCCCAGCCGGGTGGTTTCCCATGGCTATACGTTTCTCGCGGATGACTTCCAGCGCTTCGACTCCACCCTGCCATTGATCGTCATCAATACCTTCGGGCAGGCCATTCCGCATCGGACCAAAGTGCAGGGAGCGTTCCAAATTCTTGAGCCTGCCGGAGGATCGGTTTCCATGAAGGGCGCAGCCACATGGGCGGGGCGCATGGAGATCAATCAGCGGGGCAATACTTCACGTCAGTTTCCAAAACGCTCCTACACAGTGAAGCTGATCGATGAGCAAGGCCGCTCGGCGAAAGTTCCGCTCGCCGGCCTTCCGGAGGATTCCGACTGGGTGCTGTATGCGCCTTACTTCGATCGCACGCTGCTTCGGGACGCTCTCATCTACGACCTCAGCAATCGCATCGGGCGGTATGCGCCACGGACGCGTTTCGTGGAGGTCTTCATGGCGGGAGCCCAGGGCCGGGTGGGGAATCGCGATTATGTCGGCGTGTATGTATTGGAGGAAAAGATTAAGCGCGGACGAAACCGGGTGGACCTCGGCGACGCGCAGGCTGGTGATGGTCCGGCCGATTCTCCCGGCAGCTATCTTTTCAAAATGGACCACGTCGATCCGGATGAGAAGGGATTCCACACCGAGCGCGGCCTTCATTTCCTCTATGTCCAGCCCAAGGAACGCGAGATCACCCGCGAGCAAAGCGCCTGGCTGGTCAATCATCTGAATCAATTCGAGCGAACGCTCCACAGCCGGGCCTTTGCCGAACCGACCGAGGGCTACGCCAAGTTCCTGGATATCGATGCGTTCATCGATCACTTCTGGCTGGTGGAGATGTCGAAGAACGTGGACGGCTTTCGCTTCAGCGCCTTCCTGCAACTGAGCCCGGGAGGAAAGCTAAAGATGGGCCCCATCTGGGACTGGGACCAGAGCTTTGGGAACGCCAACTTCTACGACGGCGAGAGCCCGGAAGGCTGGTACTGGCCTTACATCCGGAGCACGGAGATCGACTGGTTCACCCGGCTGAACAAAGACCCGCAATTCCGTCAGCGTTACATCGCGCGCTGGACCGAGCTGCGTCGCGGCGCGTTCGAGACGTCTCACATCCTCGGCCGGATCGATGCGTTGGTGGCGTCCATGGGCGAGGCTCGGGAACGCAATTCCAACCGCTGGCCCACCCGCCGGAATTATCAGGATTACGTCCAGCAGATGAAACGTTGGATTCAACGTCGGATGGAATGGATCGATCAAGAGCTCGCGTCCGCGTCCGGCACCGCGACCAAAGCCGGCGCGAAATAACCGGGGCGACTTTGCTCCGCTCAGTGACCAGCGATGAAACGCCCATGAACACTCCCTTCGCTTCGCTTCGCCAGCAACCTGCACGATGCCTTGCCGAATGCGTCGTTCATCGGCTCCACCGGCACGCCAACAGAAGAGACGGCCTGGGAAATTTCGAATAACGAATCCACTGAAGCCCGGACTTCGCAATTCGGAATTCCAGCGTCCCAACGCCGTTGTCCGGCTGAAAGAACGCGCCACAAAGTGGACTTGGATTAAAGACGCCTGCCGCGGCGACACGGGCTCCAGGCGACGTTCGGGATCACGGATATATTTTGCTGGCCGTGTCGTCCGGAAAATTAGCGGGGACTTTCTGCGTGACTTTACCACTGGCGGCCCACTCGGTGCCGCGCTGGAGCGTGACGGCGAAGGCGATGCAATGCACGGCTTCCGTACCGTGGCCGAGCGCGGTGTGGAAGACACGCCCCTGGCCGTAAGGGATGGCCATGAGCAGCGGTTCCTCCTCCCCGCTGCCACCCTTTTCCCTGGGCGACATGGCGCTCGCAAGGATGGTCACGTTTTTCGCCGGACCACGCAGCCGGTTGTAGAGCTCGTCCTGGCGGTGCATGAACGCGGCGGGCAGGCCGGCCATGATCGGATGAGCCGGGGCGCGCGCGGTCAGCACGAACTCATGCTGCTGGCCGTGGCTGCCGCCAGGGCCGGGCGTGGGATCCAGAATCCATTTGCTCTCACGCCAGCGCAGATA